>DASTYT010000095.1 GCA_035764725.1 Candidatus Methylomirabilota bacterium
ATGGCCTCCACGCCGGCGGCGCCTGCGGGCTGGACGGCGTATGGCTATAGCTCGACTGCCTCCGGCGCGTTCACGATCTCGGCGTCGGGCGACTCGACCACCGTCAGCCTGCCGTAAGGACCTTCACTCACACCCGGGGGAGGGGCCGTGGCCCCTCCCCCGTTTTTCTTTCTTCAGGTCGAACGCCGCATCCCACATGGCTGCTCTCCGCCACCCCGTGCTGATCCTGCTGCTCTTCGGATCACTGGCCTTCGCCGCGGTGCCCACCTTCGATCTGGTCTGGGACGACCTCCACTACCTGCACCCCGGCTCCGCGCTCGCGCGCGGATCCCTGGTCGAGCTCGTGACCGCAGATTGGAGCCTGGAGGGCCCGCGTAGCGGCTACTACCGGCCCGTGGTCACGTTGAGCCTCGCCGCCGAGACCCACCTCTTCGGCGGCACGCCGGCGGCCTACCATCTGATGAACGTCGTGTATCACCTGGCGACAGCGCTCGCCCTCGTCTGGGCGGCGAGGCGCCTCCTCGGTAGCGCGATGGCGGCCTGGCTCGCAGGCCTCGCCTTCGCGCTCCATCCCATCCACACGGAGTCAGTCGCGTGGGTGTCGGGGCGCACCGACGTGATCGCGACCCTCTTCTTCTGCCTGGCCATCGGGTGCTACACGCGGGCCCCACGAATCGGCTCCGCCAGGATGCTGGGCGCCCTCGCCGCCGCGGGAGCCAGCATCCTCTCCAAGGAGCCGGCGATCGTCTTGCCGGCGGTGCTCCTCGCCTGGGAGCTCTGCCGGCCACAACCAGCGCGGCAGCAGATCACGGTCGCGCTCGGACGCGTGGCCCCATTTGTCGTGCTCGCGCTCGGCGCCCTCGCGCTCCGCCGGCTCGTCCTCGGCGCCGTCGCGGGACCGCTCGTGGACGCAGACGCCCTGCCCGCGCGACTTGCCACCGGAGTCACCGTGCTGGGCCGCTACCTGCTCCTGCTCGTCGCGCCCTTCCCGGCCAATCCCGACTACGTGCTCCACCCGCTTGCGACCTGGACGACATGGGCCACCCTCGTGTCGCTGGCCGCATTCTTCGCGCTCGTGGCCGCCGCCGCGATGGCCTGGCGTTGGTCCCGCGTTCCGGCCTTGCTGGTGGCCTGGCTCCTCCTCACCGCGGGGCCTTCGACGCCGCTCTTGCCCGTCGGGCCGGTACACATGGCGGAGCGCTTCCTCTACCTGCCCTCCGCGGCCTTCGCCATGGCGCTGGGCTGGGCCGGGGCCGGCGCGCTGGCCGCGGCGGGCCTCCACGAATGGCGCGATCTCCGGGCAGCATCCAGTGTCCGGGCCCTCGCCGTGGGCGGCAGCGTGGCCGTCATCCTGATCGCGAGCCTCGCGCTCACCGCGTACCGGTGCGAGGACTGGCGCGACGCCGAGCGGCTCTTCACGCGGATGGCCGCCTCCTCGCCGTCCTCCTGGAAGGCGGCCAACGGGCTCGGCCACGTCTACGAGGATCGCGGGCAGCTCGCCGCGGCCGCCGTGGAGTATGGCCGCGCGGCGGCCCTCAATCCCGTGGCGCTACAGCCGGTGCTCAGCCTCGCGCTGGTGGAAAGCCGGATGGGCCTGCACGAGCAGGCGGCTCGGCGGGCGGACGCGATCCGACGGCTCGATCCCGACGGCGCAGCGGCCCTGCAGGTCGCCTGGATCCACTCGAATGCGGGTCAGCGCGACGAGGCTGCGGCGGCCTTGGCGCTCGCCGCAGCACGGCAGGCCCGCGCCGCCGCGGTCGGAAGGACGACGCCGTGATGCGAGGGATGCGGGGACCTGTCCTCGCGGTGGCCGTCGCGACCGTGCTCGCCTACGCGCGGACGCTCTCGTTCGAGTTCGTGTGGGACGACGTGCTCTTGGTGGCGCGCAGCCAGCGCCTGCGAGAATGGTCGTCGCTCCCCACGGTGCTCGCATCGCATTTCTGGGCGGAGGTACACGAGGGGAGCCACTACTACCGGCCACTCGTGTCGCTGAGCTACTTCCTGGACCTCCACATGTGGGGGCTCAATCCGTTCGGCTTTCACCTCACGAATCTGCTCGCGCACCTCGCCACCGCGCTGGCCGTGCTCGTGCTCGCCCGCCGGCTGACCGGTAACCTCCTGGCCGCCTCGATTGCCGGCGTCGCCTTCGCGCTGCACCCGATTCACACCGAGTCGGTCACGTTCATCTCGGGGCGCACGGATGTGCTGTCCACGCTGCTGTTCCTTCTGGCCCTGCTGGGCTACGCCCGCTGGCGCGACGGCGGAAGCGCGCCGGTGCTGGCGGGATCGCTCGCCGCATTCTTCCTGGCCCTGACGGCCAAGGAAGTGGCGGTGACGCTCCCCCTGATCCTGGTGCTCTGGGACCTCCTCGTGACACCTGGGGGCGGCCGCGCGACGGCCGACGCAACGGAGTCCCGATACGGCCCGCTCGTGCGGGCGGCCGGGCGCTACGGCGCCTATGGGGCGGTCATCGGGCTCTACCTCGTTGTTCGGATGCTCTCGCTGGGCGCCCTCGTGGAATCCGATCCCGGCGTCTGGGGCACGCTGCTCACGCGCCTCCTCACCACGACCAAGATCGTGGCGAGCTATGCGTGGATGGCCTTGGTCCCGTTCCCGGCCAACGCCCACTACGTGATCGTGCCCGTCATCGCGCCGCCGCCGTTGGCATGGTGGGGCGCCGCCGCCTTCCTCACCGTGCTCCTGGCCGCCACCGCATGGGCGGTCGTGCGGGCCCCGCGCTGGGGCTTCTGCGCGCTCTGGTTCTGGCTCACCCTGATCCCGTCGGTCGGGGTGAACCTGCTGCCCCTGCCCACCGCGGTGATGGCGGAGCGCTTCCTCTACCTCCCCTCGGTCGGCTTCTGCGTCCTGCTGGGGGTGGCGCTCGGCCGTGCCCTCGGCGCGGCGGGGAAGGTCGCCGCTGACCAGATTCGACCGGCGCCCGCCTTCGCGCTGGCGGGGATGCTTCTCGCCTATGTCGGACTCACGATCTGGCGGAACGAGCCCTGGCAGGATCACTACCACCTCTACCTGCACATGGTGGACACCTCGCCGGACTCCGATCTGCCGCATGTGAATCTCGCCTTGGTCCAGCTTCCTCGCGGCGAGATCGCCGAAGCCCATGCGCACTTCAAGCGGGCCGTCGAGATCGCCCCGGCCAATCCGCGCGCGCTCGTCGGTCTGGGTCTGACCGAGACGATCCTGGGCGAGCGCGAAGCCGGCCTCCGGCACGCACTCGACGCCGAGCGCCTGGCGCCGAAGAATCCCAATGTCCTTGGGTTCCTCGGCCAGCTCTACCTCCTGAGGGAGGAGCCCGCCAGAGCGGTGGAGGTCTTTCAGGAGTCCCTCCGCATCCATCCCGAGCAGGCCTACACGAGCGTGCTGGTCGCACGCGCCCTGGGCCGGGCGGGCCGACATAGGGAGGCCGAGGCGGCCCTCACCCGGGCGGCGGCCCTCGTCCGACCCGGCACCGAGGAGGCGGCCGTATTCGACCGCGTGACCGCAGAGGTCACGGCTAGAATCGAGCCGGCCCGGGCCCGCGCCGCCTTGAAACGTTACATCGCCCGGCTGAGGGCACAGCCCGAACTCACCCGCGCGGGCCAGGCCGACTTGATAGATGCCGAGCGCCAGCTCGCCTTCCTCGGGGGGAAGGGCCGGTGATGCCCTTCGCCGTGCTGGCGCCGATCCTGTTCGGCTTCGGCCTGTGCGTGGGGAGCTTCCTCAATGTGGTCATCGCGCGCGTCCCCCAGGGTCGAAGCGTGGTCTACCCGGGCTCGGCATGCCCACGCTGCGGGAAGCCCATCGCCTGGTTCGATAACATCCCCCTGCTCTCCTATGCGCTCCTGCGCGCCCGCTGCCGGAACTGCGGCGAACCGATCTCCCTGCGCTATCCACTCGTCGAGCTCCTCACCGGCCTTCTGTTCGTCCTGGCTGCTTGGGAGCTGGGAACGGGCCTTCACCTCGTGGCCGGCCTCGCACTCATCGCTACGCTCATCGCAATCACCGCCATCGACCTGGATTGCCAGCTCATCCCGGATGTGATCTCGCTTCCCGGGATCGTCCTGGGCTTCGTGCTGAGCGCGATAGCCGGCCAACCCGGCTGGCTGGGCTCCCTGATCGGCATCCTCGTCGGCGGGGGGCTGTTCTTCGTGATCATCGTGGCAAGCCGAGGCGGCATGGGCGGCGGGGATATGAAGCTTGGAGCCATGCTCGGGGCCTTCCTGGGCTGGAAGCTCGTGCTGGTCGCGGCCCTGCTGGCCGTGTTGAGCGGCGGTGTCGTGGCGATTGTCCTCCTCGCCCTCCGCAGCAAGGGGCGGAAGGACGCCGTCCCCTTCGGCCCGTTCCTCGCCCTCGGCGGCGCCGTGAGTCTTTTCTGGGGAGTTCCGCTCCTGGAATGGTATCTGGGAGTCTTCGCAGGGTGAATGTCGGGCGGACCGGACGTGTCAGCATGCTGACGTCACCCCCACGGTCACTTCCTGTCACCGCGAACACGACGGGGGGCTGGACGGCGGGAAATGTCGATGTAAGTGGCGAAAACCTCGGGGCTAATCGGGTGTCCGCCCATCCTCGGCGAAAGGACACCATTGGCCTCCTTTTTGCTGGGTCATTGTTATCAGCCGGTTTGCCGGCAGAAAGGCTGGGAGCACAATCATGACGGCTCGGCGGTCGCGGAGAGCGGAAGGCCAGGGCGGCTTCCAGCTTGTCGAGCTTCTCCTGATCGTGGCCATCATCGGGATACTGATCACGATCTCGGTGCCCTTTCTCGTGACATACCTGCAGGCCGCCACGCTCAAGGGACAGGCGGAGTCGGTCGCCACGTGGCTGAACCAGGGCCGGCAGCTCGCGATCCGGAACAATCAGAGCGTCTGCGCCGACATCGATGGCGCGGGGATGCACTACCACCTCGTGAACTGTGCCGGCACGGTCTGGGTAGGGGCCGGCACCAACTCCACCGGGTATATCCCGTTCCCGGCTGGCATCACGATGGCGGTCGGGGCACCTACCGTCTTCAACTATCTCGGCGCCGCCACTCCTGCAGCCACCTACACGATCACCCAGACATCCTCCGGCCGGACCATCACGGTCACCGTTGCGACCACCGGCCGCATCACCATTCCCTGAATACGGCTTAAATCGGCGGCGGGTCCCCCCGGGGGCCCGCTGCTGTCGTAGCTCTTGCGGGACGCGCGAGTAATGGTCAGAAGTTGACGCCAGATTCGTGGCGTTCCGGCGGCGGGAACTCTCGTCGCGTTCCACAAGGCACTGTGGAATGGGATGGGCCGTATACAACGGGGAGAATGGACTGAAAATGCCGGTTTTTTCGCATCACCCATATAGAGTAGCCACGCGCTCGCGGATTTCAGCCGATCGTCAATCATCCTCGGATAGAGGCGCCCCCGCATGTCGCGGGGCGCAGACCTATCCCTAGGGAGCCGACCATGGGGCTGTTCGGGCTGGGGAAGAGGCAGGCGACGTTCGGGCTGGACATCGGGGCCAGCGCGGTCAAGGTGGTGGAGCTCGCGGAGACCAGGGGCGGCGGCTTCGCGCTCCAGGCATTCGCTCGGGTGGCCCTGCCGCGTGACGTGATCGCGGACGGGACGGTCCGCGAGCCGGGCATCGTCGCGGAGGCCATCAAGGAGGCCGTCGACAAGGCCGGCATCAAGAGCAAGTCGGCGGTGATCTCGGTCTCCGGCCGGGAGGCCATCACCAAGCGGGTCCCCCTCCCCAAGGTCGGCGCCAAGGAGCTGGCCGACGCCATCGTGCTCGAGGCCGAGCACCACATCCCCTTCGCGGTGGATGACGTCTTTCTCGACTATCAGGTGGTCGGGGAGAGCGGGAACACCATGGACGTGATGGTGGTCGCGGTCAAGAAGGTGAAGGTGCTCGAGTACGTCGCCGCGGTCGAGGAGGCCGGGGTCGAGCCGACGGTGGTCGACCTGGACGCCTTTGCCATCCAGAACCAGTTCGAGCTCAACCACCCCAACGAGGGCGCCGAGGCCGTAGCGCTCATCGACATCGGCGCCTCGATCATGAAGACCAACGTGATCCGGAATGGCCTCTCGATCTTCGCCCGCGACGTGCCCTTCGGCGGCCATCACTACACCGAGGCCATCGCGCAGCGCCTCAACATCCCCTTCGAGAAGGCGGAGGCTGCCAAGCGGGGCGAGAACGTGGGCGTGAACTGGGACGACATGGTCCCGGCGCTCGAGGCGGTCTCGCGGGAGCTCTCCCTCGAAGTGCAGCGGACCTTCGACTACTTCGCGTCGACCACAGAGTCAGAGCGGATCGCCAAGATCGTGCTCTCCGGCGGCTGCGCGCAGCTCGCTGGCCTCGACGAGTTCCTCTCATCGTCGTGGGGCATTCCCGTCGAGCTGGCCAAGCCCTTCCAGGCCCTGCAGGTGGATGCGGGACGCTTCCCCGCCGCCGAGCTCGACCGGATGGGACCGGTGCTCGCGGTGGCGGTCGGGCTGGGCATGCGTCGTCCGGGAGACAAGCCGGCATGATCAAGATCAACCTCGCGCCGCCGCGGGAGAAGAAGGGGTTCACGTTCCAGGTCCCCACCTTCAACCTCGGCATCCTGTTCGGCATCCTGTTCGCGGCGCTCGTCGTCCTCGCGGGCGGCGTCTGGTGGTTCTTCGAGTCGGAGACCATGCGCCTCCAGAACGAGATCGCGGAGAACCAGAAGGAGATCGATCGCCTCCAGCTCGTCATCGCCGAGGGCCTGAGGTTCAAGAAGGACAAGGAGGAGCTGGAGAAGCGGGTCAACGCCATCGAGGCGGTGGCGCGGATGCAGCCGCGGCCGGTCTATCTGATGGACTCCGTGGCCGACATGCTGCCGAAGGACCTCTGGCTGACCCGGATGGAGGAGCGCGGAGGCGTGATCCGCTTCGGCGGCACCACCTACTCGTCGGTCGCCCTTTCCGACTTCATGTCGAATCTCCGCGCCTCGGGGAAGTTCAAGGACGTGGATCTGGTGGAGCATCGACAGGATCTCACCAAGTCACCGCGGACGATCACCTTCGAGGTGTCGGCCCGCTTCGAGATCTGAGCCATGGCCATCTACGACCCGCTCCTCGCGCTGCCCAAGTCCCAGAAGATCGCCATCGGGGCCATCGGCCTCGTGGCGGTGGGCGCGCTCTCCTTCTTCCTGCTCATCCAGCCCAAGTGGGACGAGCGGGACGCGCTCTGGAACCGCAACGAGGCGCTCCGGGCCAAGGTGGTCCAGGCGCGCGCGGACGAGGCCAACCTCCGGCCCTTCCGGGTGCAGGCCGCCGCGCTCCGCAAGCGCCTCGAGGCCGCGCAGGAGCGCCTGCCCCTCGAGCGCGAGGTGCCGCGCCTCTATCGCCAGGTCTCCGACCTCGCCGTCCAGTCCGGGCTCGGGCTGGCGCTCTTCCAGCCGCGGGCACCCGAGGAGAAGGCCATCCTCACCGAGCTGCCCATCGCGATCATCTCGGAGTCCGGCTATCACCAGCTCGGCACCTTCTTCGAGAAGGTGGGGCGCCTCCCCCGCATCGTGAACCTCGGCGATTTCCGCTTTTCCGGCATCGAGCGGTCGACCGGCTCGGTGCGGGCCGAGCTCACCTTGCAGACCTACGTGTTCCGTCCGGAAGGCGCGCCCCCGCCGGCCGCCAAGCCGGGTCAGCCCGGTCAGCCCGGCCAGCCCGCTCCCGCGGCGCCGGCCACGGGAGGGCAGCGATGAGAACGAGAGCGCTCGTGCTCGCCGCCGCGACCTCGCTCATCGTGGCCGGCTGTGGCAGCAGCAGCCCGCCGGCGCCCCCCGGACCCGTCGCGTCGGCGCCCCGGGCCCCGGTGGCGCCCAAGGAGCCGGACGCAGGGCCGTCGCTGGCGCCGATCCCCTACGAGGCCAAGGGGCGCCGCGATCCGTTCGCGCCGCTGGTCATCGCGTCCGGCGGCAAGGGGCTCACGATCGGCTCGGCAAAGCTCGTCGGGGTGATCCAGGGGCGCACCTCGCCCCTGGCTCTCGTCGAGACCTCTGAAGGCATCGGCTACGTCCTGAAGGCTGGCGACACGCTCGGCGACGGCCGCGTCACCGAGATCGGCGTGGACTTCGTGAGCTTCGCGGTGACGCCCAGACCCGGTCAGGCGGGCGGCTCCGTGACGCTCAGACTCAGAACCGACTAGGGGGGTGGGGACGATGACTCGGAAAGCCATGGCACTCACGATTGCGCTGCTCATGCTCCTGGGCGCGGCCCTTCCCGCCGCGGCTCAGAACGCGGTCCAGCTCAAGAATGTCCAGGTCGAGAGCCGGACTGACGGCGTGACGATCAAGATCGCCACGACCGGCACGCCCAGCTATTCGGCGTCGCTCATCGACACCCCCAACCGGCTGGTCATCGACGTCACCGGAGCCGCCTACGCCTGGAGCAAGACCCGCCTCAACCCCGACGTGGACCCGATCAAGGAAATCCGCGGGAGCCAGTGGAAGGTGGGAACGGCGCGCGTGGTGGTGGAACTGACCCGCAAGGTCGGCTACCGCATCGAGGAAAGCGCCGACGGCCTGGCCGTCGTCCTCGAGCCCTCCGCGACGGCATCGGTGGATCCCGCCGAGAAGCCCGAGGCGCCCAAGGCGGCGCCCAAGAAGGCCGAGGTCGCCAAGGCCGACGCGCCCAAGGCGGAGACCGTGAAGCCCGAGCCGGCCCGCAGGGACATCGCGCGGGTCGAGGCACCCAAGACGCCGGAGCCGGTCAAGGCCGAGCCGGCCAAGCCGGAGGCGCCCAAGCCGGTCGCGAAGGCGGAGGCGCCCAAGCCCGAGCCCGTGAAGGCCGAGCCCAAGGTCGAGGCGCCGAAGGCCGACATGGCCAAGACCGAGGTGGCTCCGCCCGCGTCGGCGGTGCCCGCGGTGCCGCATCCGGCGGTGATCGCGCAGGCCACGACGACGCCCGCCGATGGTGGCCGGCTGCTGTCGATGGACTTCAAGGACGCCGACGTCGTCAATCTCCTCCGCATCCTCGCGGCCGAGAGCGGCCGCAACATCGTGGCCGGCGAGGACGTGAAGGGCCGGGTGTCGATCTCGCTCCGCAACGTGACCTGGGAGCAGGCGCTGGAAACCATCCTCGAGGTCAAGGGGCTGCAGAAGGTCGAGAAAGGCAACGTCATCCGTATCGTCTCGACCGAGCAGCTCACCAAGGAGCGCGAGGCCGAGGCGCGCGTCAACGAGGCCAAGCTCAAGGCCGAGATCGACACGCGCACGAAGATGGCCGAGGCCCAGATCAAGGAGCAGGATCTCGCCGCCCGGAGAATCGCCAACGAGGCGGCCGCCGAGGAAGCGCGGCAGCGCGGGCCCCTGCGCGAAGAGACGGTGCGGCTGTCCTATGCCGATCCCGAGGAAGTGGCCAAGACGCTCCAGGGCATTCTCGGTATCCCGCCGGAGGGCACACAGCCCATCTCCGGCACTATCCCGAGCGTGCCCCCGGTGATCTCCAGCACAGGCCCGAACCTGGCCCTGCCGAATCAGCCGCCGTTCTCGGCGCTGTACGGCCCGGGCGCGCCGCCGGCCCCGGTGGTCTCGGTAAGCCAGGATGTGCTCGCCAAGGGCATCACGATCCGCGCCCACAAGCCGACGAACACGATCTTCATCCGCCACTACGCCGCTGATCTCGAGCGGATCAAGCGGCTCATCCGCGAGCAGCTCGACATCCCGCTTCCGCAGGTCAAGATCGAGGCGCGGATGGAGATCCTCGACCGCACCGCCCTGGAGGCCCTCGGCGTGCAGTGGGGCGGCGCCACCTCGGCCAACACCGGGAACACGACTCTGGTGGGCCAGGGCTTCCAGTCGGCTCCGAGCACGGTGCCGGGCCTGACCCTGCCGGTCGTCGGCGGTGTGCTCCAGCCGGACGGCTCCACCGTGGTGACAGCGCCGACCGGTGTGCAGGGCTTCCAGCCGCGCAACACCAATATGTCGCTCGGCCGGCTGCTACCCATCGACAGCTTGACTGGCCTGCCGATCGGGGGCAACCTCGTCAACATCCCGTTCCAGAGCCTGCCGAACGCCTCGAACTTCACGCCGGCGGGCGGCATCGCGTTCGGTATCGTGGGGTCGCGGTTCAACATCAACCTGGCCCTGCAGGCGCTGGAGAACCAGGGCAAGACCCGGACGCTCGCGCGCCCGGAGATCGTGACCGTGGAGAACAACAAGGCCGAGGTGTCGCTGGGTGAAGAAATCCCCTACGCCACCGTCAGCTCGGCCGGTACGCAGATCCAGTTCAAGGAAGCGGTGCTGAAGCTGGCCGTCACGCCCACGGTGACGCGCGAGAAGATCAACAACGAGGACATCACGAAGATCAAGATGGTGGTCATGGTCGAGAACAACTCGCGCGGTGACACGATCAGCCCGGCGGCGGGCGTCAGCGTGCCGATCATCCAGCGTCGCAAGGCGGAGACCCAGGTGCTCATGCGGGAAGGCGAGCGCCTCGTGATCGGCGGCGTGACCCAGTCCGTGCAGCAGAACACCGTGCGCAAGGTGCCCGTCTTCGGCGACATCCCGCTGCTGGGGTGGATGTTCAAGGCGCGGGAGAACTTCGAGACGGGGCGTGAGCTGGTCGTGTTCCTCACACCTTCGCTGGTCAAGACTGACGGCGCCCTTCTGGCGAAGCCGCTCAGCAGATAGAAGGAGACGGTGAACGGGGCGTTCAGGTTCCTCACCGCGGGCGAGTCCCACGGTGAGGGCCTGACCGCCGTCATCGAAGGCCTCCCCGCCGGACTCCCCCTCACCGAAGCGGATATCGACGCCGACCTCGCGCGGCGTCAGCGCGGCTACGGCCGCGGCGGCCGGATGAAGATCGAGCGGGACCACGCCCACATCACCTCGGGCGTGCGGTGGGGGCTCACGCTCGGCAGTCCCCTCACCCTCACCATCCAGAATCGCGACTGGGAGAACTGGAAGGACACCATGGCGGTGGGCGAGCCACCCTCCGGGACCGCCGCCAAGGCGGTCACCCGGCCCCGCCCCGGGCACGCCGACCTCGCCGGGGCGATGAAGTACAGCCACCGCGACATCCGCAACGTGCTGGAGCGTTCCAGCGCCCGCGAGACCACCGCCCGGGTCGCCGTGGCCGGCGTCGCGCGACGGCTCCTCCGCGAGTTCGGCATTACGATCTTGAGCCATGTGACCGAGATCGGCGGCGTGCACATCGGCCCCCTCGCCCTGCCCTGGGACGAGATCGCGCGCCGGGCCGAGGCCAGCGAGGTACGCTGCGCCGATCCCGAGGCCGAGCGCGCCATGATCGAGGCCATCGACGCGGCGAAGGGGAAGGGCGACACCCTGGGCGGGGTCTTCGAGGTGGTCGGGCTCGGCTGCCCCGTGGGCCTGGGCTCCTACGTGCACTGGGACCGAAAGCTCGACGGGCGGCTCACCCAGGCCTTCTGCTCGATCCACGCGATCAAGGGCGCCGAGGTCGGGATGGGCTTCGAGGCGGCGCGGCGGCCCGGATCGGAGGTGCACGACGAGATCCTCCTCGACCCCGCGGGCGGATTCACGCGCGGCACCAACAGCGCGGGCGGCCTCGAGGGCGGCGTGACCAACGGCCAGCCAGTGGTCGTGCGGGCCGCCATGAAGCCCATCTCGACGTTGCGGCGGCCGCTCCGCTCGGTGGACCTCGAGACCAAGGCCCCGGTGGAGGCCGTCGTCGAGCGCAGCGACGTGTGCGCCGTGCCGGCGGCGGGCGTGGTCGGCGAGGCCATGATGGCCATCGTGCTCGCTCAGGCGTTCCTCGAGAAGTTCGGCGGCGACAGCCTCGAGGAGATTCGCCGCAACTACGGCGCCTATCAGGAGTACCTGAAGAGCTGGTAACGCGGGCCGCGCGCGCGGCCGGTGCGGGTACACTCGACCCATGCACGATATCCCGGTGAACCTCGGCTCCCGCTCCTATCGCATCCTGGTGGCGCCCGGGGCCCTCGCCCGCGTCGGCGAGGAGCTCGGACGTCTCGGCGTGGGTGCCAAGGTCGCCCTCTTCTCCGACCCCGGCATCCTCGCGCGCCACGGCCGGCCGGTGCGGCAGGGCCTCGAGCGGGCCGGCTTCCAGGTCACGGTGGTCGAGCTGCCCGAGGGCGAGAGCGCGAAGACTGTGGAGGTCGCGGGCCGCGGCTGGGACGCGCTGCTCGACGCTGGACTCGACCGGGGTTCCACCGTGGTGGCGCTGGGCGGGGGCGCGGTGGGCGACCTCGCGGGCTTCGTGGCCGCCACCTACATGCGCGGCGTCAACTTCGTGCAGGTGCCGACCACGCTGCTGGGCCAGGTGGACGCCTCGATCGGGGGCAAGACCGCCGTCGATCATCCCAAGGCCAAGAACCTGATCGGCGCGTTCCATCAGCCGCGCCTGGTGCTGGTGGATCCGGCCGTGCTGACCACGCTTCCGGACCGCGAGTTCCGCTCGGGGCTCGCCGAGGTCATCAAGCACGGCATCGTCCTGGACGCGGCCTACTTCGCCGACCTCGAGGCGAGCTGCGGGCCCCTGCTCGCCCGCGACATCGACACCCTCACGCGCGTGGTCGCGGGCTCGTGCCGGCTCAAGGCGCACGTGGTCGAGCGCGACGAGCAGGAGGCCGAGCTGCGGGCGGTGCTGAACTACGGGCACACGATCGGGCACGCGGTGGAGGCGGCGACGGGCTTCGCCCGCTGGACTCACGGCGAGGCTGTGTCGATCGGCATGATCGCGGAGGCGCGCCTGGCCGA
The DNA here is from genome assembly GCA_035764725.1 of Candidatus Methylomirabilota bacterium. Lineage (NCBI taxonomy): Bacteria > Methylomirabilota (SeqCode) > Candidatus Methylomirabilota bacterium. Next base: position 12,689 of record DASTYT010000095.1, read on the forward strand.
GCGTCTCGGCATCGCGAGCGCCGCCACCACGCACCGTCAGGCCGCCCTGCTCCAGGCGGTGGGGCTGCCGGTGCGCGGCTCGGGCGCTGCGCCGGCCAGCGTGCTGGAGGCGCTCGGCCGCGACAAGAAGTCGCGCAACGGCCGCGTGCCCTTCGTGCTGGCGCCCGAGATCGGCCGCTTCAAGGTCGTCCCTGACGTGCCGCGGGAGGCGGTGCTCGCGACGCTGCAGGAGCTCGGGTGATCGAGGGAGGTGGCGGGAGCCTCCGCCGCGGGGCTCTCGACTCATCCTGGCTGCGCGTGCTGGTCCCCCTCGGCCTCGCGCTCGTCGCCATGGTGGTCTTCCTGCCGGGACTCGACGGCGCCTTCCTCGATTGGGATGACCGCGAGAACTTCCTCCACAACCCCCACTACCGGGGCCTCGGGATCGCGCAGCTGCGCTGGATGCTTACCACCAGCCGCACGGGCCACTGGATCCCGCTCACCTGGCTCACGCTGGCCGTGGACTGGCGCCTCTGGGGCATGGAGCCGTTCGGCTATCACCTCACCAGCCTGATCCTGCACGGGGCATCCGGCGCGCTCTTCTACCTCGTGGGCGTCCGCCTGCTCGCGCGGGCGCAGCCGCGCGCGTCGCGCCTCGCGGTGACGCTGGGCGCCGCCGCGGCGGCGCTGCTGTTCGCCGTGCACCCGCTACGCGTCGAGTCGGTGACCTGGATCACCGAGCGGCGCGACGTGCTCGCGGGCCTGCTCTTCCTCGCCGCGACGCTCACGTACCTCGGCCGCTGGAGCGCCGACGGCGCGCCGCGCCCACGCGGCCGGCTGCGCTACCTCGTCTGCCTGATCCTCTTCGCCGCGGCGCTGCTCGCCAAGTCGATGACGGTGACGCTGCCCGCGGTCCTCCTGATCCTCGACGTGTACCCGCTGCGCCGCCTGGGCGCCGCCGCAGGCGGCTGGCTGACTCCACGGACGCGTGCGGTCTGGCTCGAGAAGGTGCCGTTCCTGTTGCTGGGCGCGGTGGCCGCCGCCGTCGTCATCGCGGTCAACCGCGCCACGGGCAATCTCTCGTCGATGGAGCAGTTCGGCATCGTCGACCGCGTGGCGATCTCCGCGTACTCGCTCGTGTTCTACCTGGAGAAGACGCTGCTGCCGCTCGGGCTCTCGCCGATGTACGAGCTGCCCCCGACGCTCGAGCCCTGGCGCTGGCCCTTCGGCGGCGCCCTGCTGCTCATCGTGGCGATTACCGTCGTGGCGCTCGGCCGCGCCCGGCGGTGGCCCGCGCTGCTCGCGGCATGGGCTGCATACGCGGTGATGCTGTTCCCCGTATCCGGCCTCTTCCAGAACGGCTTTCAGATCGCGGCCGACCGCTATACCTATCTCCCCTGCCTGTCATGGGCGCTCCTGGCCGGCGCCGGCGTCACCCGGCTGGTGGCGGAGGACGGGCTGGCGCGGCGGGCGCGCGCCGCGCTCGCCGTGACTGCCCTCGTGCTCGTGGTGCTTGGCGCCCTGTCCTGGCGGCAGACGCGCGTGTGGCAGGACACGGAGTCGCTCTGGCGCCGCGCCCTCGCCGTCGCGCCATCGTCGGTGCCGCACTCGAACCTCGGGCTCGTCCTCGCCCGAGCGGGCGGGACGCGGGAGGCCATTCCGCACTACCGGGAGGCGCTGCGACTGCGCCCCACCTACGCGGAGGCGTGGAACAACCTGGCCCTGGCGCAGTCCCAGCTCGGCGACGTCACCGGCGCCGCCCGGAGCCTCGCCGAGGCCGTGCGGCTCAAGCCGCGTTACTCCGCGGCGTGGAGCAACCTCGGCATGGTGCGCGCGCGCCAGGGCCAGGTCGGCGAAGCCATCGCCGCCTATGACGAGGCCCTTCGGCTGGCGCCCGACAACGCGGACGCCCATGGCAACCTGGGCGCGACGCTGGACGCGGAAGGGCGTAGCGAGGAGGCTCTTCGGCATCTCCGCGAAGCGGCCCGGCTCCGGCCGGACTCCGCGGACGCGCAGGGCAATCTCGGCATCTTCTACGCGCGGCGCGGGGACGTGACAGCTGCCGCCGGCTACTTTGCGGAAGCGCTACGGCTCCGTCCCGAGTCGCCCGAGGCGCACAACAATCTCGGCCTGGCCCTCGCCCAGCAGGGCCGAATCGACGTGGCGGCGGTCCACTTCCAGGAAGCGGTGCGGCTGCGCCCCGGGTACCGGGAGGCGCAGTCGAACCTCGCGCGGGCGCAGGCCCTCCTCGGAGGCCGGTAGGTTGACGGAGTTCGCGCCGCCGCGTATAAAAGGACTCGCCATGATTCAGCCGGTTCCTCGGGCCGGCTCCGGTGTGGCGGCCGAGGATGCCGCGCATGCCGCGGTCATCCGCCGTTACGAAGAACGACTGGCCAAGGACCCCTCGTCGCTCGCCTTCGCCCCCCTGGCGGATGCCTACCGCAAGGCGGGCCGCACCCAGGACGCGATCCGGCTCTGCGAGGAGGGGCTCACACGCTTTCCGCACTACGCGACGGCGCGGCTGATCCTCGCCAAGACGCTGCTCGACGAGGGCCGGCTCGACCGCGCTCAGCGTGAGCTCGAGACCATCGTGACGGCGGGGGCGCGGGACGCGGAGGCGCACCGTCTGCTGGGCGAGATCCACCGCAAGGCGGGGCACCTCGATGCGGCGCTGGAGCAGCTCGAACAGGCCGCGCGCCTGGACCCGTCGGACCGCGAGTCGCGGCTGGCGGCCGAAATGCTGCGCGGCCGGGGCCGGGCGCCCGAGGGATCGCCGCTGGCGGCGCTCCTCGGTGACGATACGTTCGCAACCGAGAGCTTCGGGGCGCTGTGCCTCGAGCAAGGTCTCGTGGACGAGGCGGCGCAGGTTCTCCTGCGCGTGCTCCGGAAGGAGCCGGGCGCGTCGGGCGCCCGGGAGCGGCTGGAGCAGGCGATTCGACTCAAGATGCAGCGACGGAAAGGGCCATAGCGCGATGCAGGTGTCCACCGCGGATTTCAAGAAGGGGCTCAAGATCCAGTTCGATGGCCAGCCGTACAGCATCGTCGACTTCCAGCACGTCAAGCCCGGCAAGGGTGGCGCGTTCGTGCGGACCAAGCTCAAGCACATGAAGCAAGGTCGAGTCATCGACAATACCTTCAGAGCGGGTGAAAAGGTGGAGCTGGTCGACTTCGACGAGAAGCGCATGCAGTTCCTCTACAAAGACGAGCGCTACCACTTCATGGACCTCGAGACCTATGAGCAGATCTCGCTCTCAGACGACGAGGTGGGAGACGCGCGCGACTACCTCAAGGAGAACACCGAGGTGGAGATGCTCTTGATCGACGGGAGCCCCGCGACGGTCGAGCTGCCCAACTTCCTGGATCTCCAGATCGTCAAGACCGACCCCGGCATCCGGGGTGACACCGCGTCGGGCGGCTCGAAGCCCGCCACGCTGGAGACGGGGGCGGTCGTGCAGGTCCCGCTCTTCCTCAACGAGGGCGACGTGGTCAAGGTGGACACCCGCAGCGGCGAGTACCTGGGCCGCGTCGCGGCGGCGCGGTAGCGCCCGTGGCATACCGCAAGCCCGGCGGGAAGGTCCCCGCGGCGGGCCCGGCGCGGCCCACCGTGACCGAACTGGTGGAGCTCGCGGTCAAGCACGACCTTGCCGAGCTGGAAGTCGAGCAGGGCGGCGCCCGCATCCGTGTGGTGCGCGAGCGGGGCGCGGTGGTGGCCGCGCCGGCTCCGCGTGTCGAGGGCGCGGCGCCCGCCGCGCCGCAGGTCGCTCCCGTGGCGGAGCCGGCATTGGCGGCGCACCTCGTGAAGGTGGAGGCGCCCATGGTGGGCACCTTCTACCGGGCCTCGGCGCCCGAGGCCGCGCCCTACGTCCAGGAGGGGGACGTGGTGAAGGACGGGCAGGTACTCTGCATCATCGAAGCGATGAAGCTGATGAACGAGATCGAGGCCAAGGTGGCCGGGCGCATCGCCCGGATCCTGGTGGACAATGGCCAGCCCGTCGAGTTCGGCCAGCCGCTCTTCCTCATCGACCCGAAGGCCTGAGCGGGCCCGCGTGTTCCACAAGATCCTGATCGCGAATCGCGGCGAGATCGCCCTGCGCGTCATCCGGACCTGCCGCGAGATGGGGATCCAGACGGTGATCGCCCACTCCACCGCGGACACCGACTCGCTGCCCGTGCGCCTCGCCGACGAGTCCATCTGCATCGGCCCTCCGGAGTCCCGGGGGAGCTACCTCAACATCCCGAGCATCATCTCCGCCGCCTCCATCACGGACAGCGAGGCCATTCACCCCGGATACGGCCTCCTCTCCGAGAACGCCGCCTTCGCGGAGATCTGCCGGGCGTGCGGGATCACCTTCATCGGGCCCTCGCCGGAGGCCATCCGCCTCATGGGCGACAAGGCCCAGGCACGCGAGATGGCGAAGGCGGCGGGCGCGCCCGTCGTGCCCGGCAGCGAAGGGCCGCTGCCCGGGGTGGACGACGCCCAGGAGCTGGCCGACCGCGTCGGCTATCCGGTGATGCTCAAGGCCGCGGCGGGCGGCGGAGGCCGCGGCATGCGCATCGTGCGCGCGCGCGAGGAGATGCCGCGCGCGTTCGCCACCTGCCAGGCGGAGGCCCAGAAGGCCTTCTCGTCCTCCGAGCTCTACCTCGAGAAGTTCGTGGACGAGGCGCGTCACGTCGAGGTGCAGGTGATGGGCGACAAGAACGGCATTCGTCTCCACATGGGCGAGCGCGACTGCTCGGTGCAGCGGCGTCACCAGAAGCTCGTGGAGGAATCGCCCGCGCCGTCGATCTCGGCGGAGACGCGCGCGGGGCTCGCCCGCGCGGCCCTCGCGGTGGCCAATGCCGTCAACTACGTCTCGGCGGGCACGGTGGAGTTCCTGGTCGCGCGCGACGGCAGCTTCTACTTCATCGAGATGAACACGCGGATCCAGGTCGAGCACCCGGTCACCGAGATGATCACCGGGCTGGACCTCGTGCGCGAGCAGATCCGCATCGCCTCCGGCGAGGCGCTCGGCTACAAGCAGGACGCCGTGCGCTTCAACGGGCACGCGCTCGAGTGCCGGATCAACGCGGAAGATCCGGAGAACTTCGCGCCCTCGCCGGGCCGCGTCACCGCGTGGGTGCCGCCGGGGGGACGCAACGTGCGGGTGGACAGCCATCTCTACGCCGGGTACGTGGTCCCGCCGCACTATGACTCGCTGATCGCCAAGATCATCGTGCACGGCGCCGACCGCGCGGAGGCCATCGCCCGCATGCAGCGCGCCCTCGCCGAGACGATCGTAGAGGGCGTGAAGACCACGATCCCGTACCACCAGAAGCTCCTGTCCGACCCCGCCTTCGTGTCGGGGCAGTTCTCGCTCCCGCGCCTCGAGCACGCGCTCTAGCGTGCGGCTGCCCTCCCCGCTCTACGTCATCCTCGACCGCGACGCCGCGCGGGGCCGGCCGCTACCCGAGCTCCTCGACGCCGTCCTCGCGGGCGGCGGGCGGCTCTTCCAGCTCCGCGAGAAGACCCAGTCGATGGCCGAGCTGCTCCCGCTCGCGCGCGCGCTGCGCGCCCGCTGCCGCGCCGCCGGCGCGCTCTTCTTCGTAAATGACCGCGCCGACCTCGCCCTCGCCGTCGAGGCGGACGGCCTTCACGTGGGCCAGAACGATCTGCCCGCCGCGGCGGCCCGGCGCATCCTGCCGCCGACCATGCGCCTGGGCGTCTCGACCCACGACCCTGACCAGGCCCGCCGGGCAGTGGCGGATGGCGCCGACTACGTGGCGGTCGGGAGCATGTTTCCCACCGTCAGCAAGCCCGGCTTCCAGCTCGTCGGGCCTGCCCTGGTGCGTCGGGTCCGGCCGGACATCCACGTGCCGCTGGTGGCCATCGGGGGGATCACGGAGGCGAACGTGGGGGAAGTCATGGGGGCTGGCGCGGACGCCGTGGCGGTGATCTCGGCGGTCTGCGGGGCTCCGGACCCGCAGGCGGCAACCACGCGATTCCTCAAGGCGATTGCCGCCTGCGCTCCCGCTGGTCGGGAACGTTGACGGGGAGGAAGAAATCGCTATAATGCCTGCGACCTCAAACCCCACACCCGCTCAATCGTCTTGGAGGGAATGAAGCGATGAGACATGCACGGTTCCGGTTCGTCCTGGTGGCCCTCGCGGCCCTCGCGCTGGTGCTCCCCTGGGGCGCCGAGACGCCTGCCCAATCCAAGGGCACGATCAAGATCGCGACGCAGAGCCCGCTCTCGGGCGGTCAGGCCGCGCTGGGCGAGGGCATCAAGCTCGGCACGCAGCTTGCGGTGGACAAGCTCAAGGGGCCTCTCGAGAAGATGGGCTTCAAGGTCGAGCTCGTTCCCTTCGACGACCAGGCCAAGCCGGACGTCGGCGTGGCCAACGCGGCCAACATCATTGCCGACAAGGACATCCTCCTCGTCGTCGGCCACTTGAACTCGGGCGTCGCGATTCCGTCGTCGGAGAAGTACAAGGAGTCGCAGCTCGCGATGATCTCGCCCGCCAACACCAACCCCACCGTCACCGACCGCAACTACCTCAACGTCAGCCGCGTGTGCGGCCGTGACGACGTGCAGGGCTCGGTAGGCGCGGACTTCGCGAAGTCCAAGAACTACAAGACGGCGTACGTGATCCACGACAAGACGACGTACGGCCAGGGCGTGGCGGAGTTCTTCAAGGCCGACGCCGAGAAGAAGGGCATCAAGGTCCTGGGCTTCGAGGGCACCGAGGAGAAGTCGAACTTCGACCCGATCCTCACCCCCATCAAGGCCAAGAACCCCGACGTCATCTACTTCGGCGGCATCTACGATCAGGCCGCGCCGTTCTTCAAGCAGGCGCGCGAGAAGGGCATCAAGGCCGCCTTCATGGGGCCGGACGGCATGGACTCCTCGGACCTCACCAAGATCGCGGGGACAGCGGTGAAGGGCATGTTCTACACCTCCGTCGCCGGCCCGGTGTCCGTGTATCCCGCGGCCAAGGACTTCGCGAAGGAGTACAAGGACAAGTTCAAGAAGGACCCGGAGCCGTTCGCGGCGCAGGCCTATGACGCTGCCGCCATCGGCATGAAGGCGATCGAAGCCGCGGCCAAGGCGGCCGGCGGCAAGGTGCCGAGCCGCGAGCAGGTCTCGGTGGCCGTCCGCAAGACCAAGCACACCGGCCTCACCGGCGCGGTGGAGTTCGACGACAAGGGCGACCCCAAGAAGGCCCTCTACTTCGTCCTCCAGGTGGCGTCCGAGGATCCGGCGAAGTGGGGCGAGAACAAGGAAGTGAAGCGGCTGTCCATCGCGGCTCCGCCGCTCAAGAAGTCCTGATCACGCAGCATGCACCCTCGAAGGGGAGGGGCCGGCTAACGGCCCCTCCCCTTCGTGATTTGTAGCCCATGGATTTCGAGCTCCTGATCGGCATCTTCCCGCAGGTCCTCCTGGACGGCCTGATCCTGGGCTTCATGTACGCCTTGATCGCCCTCGGATACACGATGGTGTATGGCGTCCTCGAGTTCATCAACTTCGCCCACTCCGAGATCTTCGTGGTGGGCGCCTTCGTGGGCGTCGAGATCCTCCTCACCTTCAAGGCGCTGGGCTGGATCGACCTGATCTCGCCCTTCCTCATCCTGCTCATCGTGCTGCTGCTAGGCATGCTCGCGAGCGGGCTCCTCGCCGTCACGGTGGAGCGCATCGCCTATCGGCCGCTCCGCGGCGCCCCGCGCCTGATCCCGCTCATCTCCGCCATCGGGGTGTCGTTCTTCCTCCAGGACTCCGTGCGGCTCTTCGAGAGCATCTGGCGGAACCAGTTCAATCTCGTCTACCCGACGATGGAGATACTGAACTTCCGCTTCACCCTCACCGAGACGATCGACGTGTCGGTGAAGTCGCTCGTGGTGATCGTGGCCTCGCTCCTCATGCTGTGGGGGCTCCACGTCCTCGTGAACCGCACCAAGATCGGCAAGGCCATCCGGGCGGTGGCGGAGGATCAGGCCACCGCCAGCCTCATGGGCATCAACGTGAACCGGATGATCTCGCTGACCTTCCTCATCGGCGGGGCCATGGGCGGGGCGGCGGGGGTGCTGTTTGGCGTGCAGTACAGCCTGATCAACCCCTACAGCGGCTTCATCCCCGGGCTCAAGGCCTTCACCGCCGCGGTGCTGGGCGGCATCGGCAACATCCCCGGGGCCATGCTGGGCGGTCTCGTCCTCGGCCTCCTCGAAGCCTTCGCCGCGTCCTATCTCTCGCTGCTCACAGGCGGGGCGTTCGGCGCCGAGTACAAGGACATCTTCGCCTTCTCGATCCTCATCCTCATCCTGATCTTCCGGCCGAAGGGACTCCTCGGCGAAGTCGTGCGCGAGCGGGCCTGATGGGCGAGGCGCAGCCGAAGGCGAGCCGAGCGAACATGGAAATGGGCTCCCGAGCGAAGCGAGGGCGCCTGTGAAGCGCCTGCTGGCCCAGCCGGTCCCGGCATTTATCATCTCGGTCGGGCTGATCCTCGTCACCGCCTACGCCGTCTCGCACTTCCCGCGCTCGATCGTCGCCTTCATGCTGTTCCAGGCGTCGATCCTCGTCCTCTACTTCGCGCGGATGCCGGGGTGGGTGAAGGGCGCCCTCGCCGCCGCCACCCTCGGCGTGCTCATGCCGCTGCTCGGCTCGATCAACGGCTACTACCTCGAGATCGCCATCCAGGTCGGCATCTTCGTGGCCCTGGCCCTCGGCCTCAACATCGTGGTCGGACTCGCCGGCCTGCTCGACCTGGGCTACGTGGCCTTCTTCGCGGTCGGCGCCTACACCTGGGCGGTATTCGGCTCGCCCCAGGCCAATCTCTTCCTCCCGGGCGAGCATTTCCCCCTCGCCCAGGGCTGGTTCTTCCTGTTCCTGCTCGTGGGCGTGGGCATGGCGGCGGGCGCGGGCATCCTGCTCGGGCTCCCCGTGCTGCGCCTGCACGGGGACTATCTCGCCATCGTCACTCTGGGCTTCGGCGAGGTCATTCGCGTGCTCGCGAACAACCTCGACAAGCCCATCAACTTCACCAACGGGCCCAAGGGCATCACCCCGATCTCGCGGCCGCCCATCTTCTTCGCCCCCGTCCTCCGCGCCATCGGAATCGATCCCGACCCCAATGTCATCTATCCCCTCTACCTCTACTTCATCGTGCTCGCCATCGTGGGACTCACGGTGCTGGTCAACAGGAGAATGGAAGACTCCCACATCGGGCGCGCGTGGGAAGCGATCCGCGAGGACCAGACCGCCGCCCAGGCAATGGGCGTGCCCCTTGTCCGCTCCAAGCTCCTCGCCTTCGCGTGCGGCGCCTCGTTCGCGGGCACGGTGGGGGTGCTGTTCTCCGCCAAGCAGGTGTTCATCAATCCGGAGTCCTTCACGTTCATGGAGTCCATTGGCGTGCTCGCCATGGTCATCCTGGGCGGCATGGGGTCGATCCCGGGCGCGATCCTGGGTGCCACCGTGGTCACCGTGTTGAACCTCCAGGTGCTCAAGGGCCTGTCCCTCTGGCTCAACGAGCTGCGCAACGCCGGCACCACCATCTTCGGCTGGAGCCTTCAGAACCTCCCCACCCAGCTCGAGCCGGCGAAGTACGAGCGCATGGTGTTCGGGCTGATACTCGTGCTGATGATGATCTTCCGGCCCCAGGGCATCCTGCCCGCGCGGCGGCGCCATCGCGAGCTGACCGACGGCGCCGGCGAACCCCACTGACATGACCGTCCTCCTCGAGGCCCGCGGCATCTCGAAGCGCTTCGGCGGCCTCACCGCGCTCGACAATGTCGACTTCACGCTGGACGAAGGCCGGATCGCGTCGATCATCGGCCCCAACGGCGCGGGCAAGACAACCTTCTTCAACGTGTTCACCGGCATCTACGTCCCCGAGGAGGGCACGGTGACGTTCCGGGGCACGCCGGTGCTGGGGAAGCGGCCGGATCAGATCACGGCGCTGGGCATCTGCCGCACGTTCCAGAACATCCGCCTCTTCTCCAACATGACGGCGGTGGAGAACGTGCTCGTCGGCATGCACTCGCGGATCCCCCTCGGCCTCTGGGACGTCCTCGGGCGCGGACCGCGATGGGCGCGCGAGGAAGGGGCGCTGTGGGCCCGCGCCGGCGAGCTGCTCTCTTTGGTCGGCCTGCGCCCGAAGGCCAACGAGATCGCCCGCAATCTCCCCTACGGCGATCAGCGGCGCCTCGAGATCGGCCGGGCCCTCGCCTCTCGTCCCGCCCTCCTCCTCCTGGACGAGCCCACCGCCGGCATGACCCAGGGCGAGGCACGCGGCCTCATGGATCTCCTCCGCCGGCTCGTGCGCGAGCTCTCCCTCACCGTGCTCCTCATCGAGCACAACATGCGTGTGGTCATGGAGGTCTCCGACCGCGTGACCGTGCTCGACTACGGCCAGAAGATCGCGGAGGGCCAGGCCGCCGAGGTGCAAGGCAACCCGCGGGTCATCGAGGCGTACCTGGGCCGCAAGCGTTACGCGGCGGGGAGCGCCGGTGGCTGAGACCGGCATGCTCGAGGTCCAGGATCTCCACGTCTACTACGGCGAGATCCATGCCCTCAAGGGTGTGTCCTTCCGGGTGGCCTCGGGCGAGATCGTCACCCTCCTCGGCAGCAACGGCGCGGGCAAGACCACCACCCTGAAGACGGTGTCGGGGCTCCTCGCCGCGCGGGGCGGCGACGTGCGGCTGGACGGCACCTCCCTCCTCGGCATCGCGTCCCACGACATCGTGCTCCGCGGCATCACCCACGTACCCGAGGGCCGGCGCATCTTCAACCGCCTCACCGTGTTCGAAAACCTCGAGATGGGCGCCTACACCCGCTCCGACAAGGGCGTGGCCGAGGACGTCGAGCGCGTGTTCGCGATCTTCCCGCGCCTCAAGGAGCGTCGGATCCAGGTGGCGGGCACGCTCTCCGGGGGCGAGCAGCAGATGCTGGCCATCGGCCGCGCCCTCATGGCCCGGCCCCGCCTGCTCCTGCTCGACGAGCCGTCGATGGGGCTGGCGCCGGTCCTCGTGGAGCAGATCTTCGAGACCGTGCAGACGATCAACCGCCAGGGCGTCACGATTCTCCTGGTGGAGCAGAACGCCGCGATGGCGCTGTCCATCGCCGGCCGTGCCTATGTGCTGGAGACCGGCATGGTGGCGCTGCAAGGCCCCGCCGCCGAGCTCGCCGGCAATCCCGAAGTGCGCCGCGCCTATCTGGGCGAGGCCTGAAACGGAGAGACCCATGAGAACGCATGGCCTGACCTTCGAGGAGCATCAGGTGGGCGCCCGCTACGAGACCCTCGCCCGCACCGTCTCGGAAGCCGACATCTGCGCCTTCGTCAATCTCTGCGGCTTCAACGAGCCGCTCTTCCTCGACATGGAGTACGTGGCCCGCGAGTCCGTGTTCAAGGGCCGCCCCTCCCCCGGTGCCTTCACTTTCGCCCTCTCCGAGGGCCTCATCATGCAGACCGGGCTGATCCACGGCACCGGCATGTCCTACCTCGGCGGCGAGATCAAGATCGTCGCGCCGGTGCTGGCGGGTGACACTATCCGGGTCGCCGTCACGATCTCGGACAAGCGCGAGACCAAGAAGCCCGACCGGGGCATCGTCTCCTATGTCCACACCGTCACCAATCAGCGTGGCGAAGTCGTGCTGGAGGCCCACGTGAAGCGAATGATCAAGAGAAAGATCGCGTAGCGCCCCTCGATCTCCATGCGAATCCTCGGCCGCCAGGACCTCGAGCGGCTGCTCACACCCGGCGACGTCATCACCGCCGTGGAAGGGGCGTTCCGCGAGGCAGCGGCGGGACGCGCCGCGACGCTGCCCCGCGCGGTGCTTCCCATGCGTGACGGGCTCTTCCTGGGCATGGTGGGCGCCCTGCCACGTCAGCGCGCACTCGGCACCAAGCTGGTCACGGTCGTGCCGAAGAACCGCCGCCGCGGGCTGCCGACCCTCCACGCGTCCTACCTCCTCACGGACCCCCAGACGGGCGTGCCGCTGGCCTTCATGGAAGCGGGCTTCCTCACCGCGATCCGCACCGGGGCGGCCTCCGCGCTCGCTGCGCGCTATCTCGCTCGAAAGGACAGCCGGACCGTCGCGTGCTTCGGCGCCAGCATCCAGGCGCGCTACCAGCTCCTGTGCCTGCAGGCGGTGTTCCCCATCGAGCGCGTCACCGTGATCGGTCGTGACGCCGCCCGGGCCCAAGCCTTCGTCGACACGATGGCGCGCGACATGGGCGTAACGGTAGGGCTCTCGCGCGACCGCCGGGGCGCGGTGGCCGGGGCCGACATCATCACCTGCGCCACGACCTCCCCCACGCCCCTCTTCGACGGGCGCGACGTGCGGCCTGGCACCCACGTCGACGCCGTCGGCGCCTTCCGTCCGAATACCCGGGAGATCGACACCGGCCTGGTGCGCCGCGCCCACGTGGTCGTCGACACCTATGACGGCGCCTGGGAGGAGGCCGGCGACGTGCTGATCCCGATCAAGGCCGGCGCCATCGCGAAGCGCCATGTCCGCGCCGAGCTTGCCGAGCTGGTGAGCCGGCGGAAGCGGGGGCGGACCTCGCAGGACCAGATCACGTTCTTCAAGTCCGTCGGCTTCGCCTTGGAGGATACGGCTACGGCACGCCTGGCTTATGATCGAGCCGTGGCGTCGAATGTCGGGACCGAGGTCGCGCTCTGATGGGCTCCGGGCGTATCGCCCAGATCAGCGTGTCGCCCGGCGGTGTCCCCAAGCGTGCCGTCGAGGCCGCCGAGGTCACGGCGAGCGGCGTGGCCGGTGACGCCCAGCGCGACCTCCGTTACCACGGCGGCCCCGAGCGCGCGGTCTGTCTCTTCGCCCTCGAAACCATCCGCGCACTCCAGGCCGAGGGCCACCCCATCGAGCCCGGCCACATCGGAGAGAATCTCACCCTGGAGGGCATCGACTGGACGGCGGTAACGCCGGGCGTGCGCCTGCTGCTGGGGGAGGACGTGCTGCTCGAGGTCACCCGCTACACGAGCCCGTGCGCGAACATCCGCGCCTCGTTCATGGGCGGCGACTACGCCCGCGTCTCCCAAACGCGCCATCCGGGCGCGAGCCGCGTCTACGCCCGCGTCGTGCGGACGGGAACGGTTCGCCACGGCGATCCGGTTCGCCTCCTGCCGTGACCAGTCGCGCCGCCGACTGCGTCATCATCGGCGGGGGGATCACCGGCGTCTCCACCGCATTCCAGCTCGCGGGGCTCGGCCTCAAGCGCGTGCTGGTGCTCGAGAAGAAGTTCGTGGGCGCGGGCGGCACCGGCCGCTCTGTCGGCATCATTCGGCAGCTCTATCCCACGCGCGAGACCAGCGAGATGGTGCTGCGCTCTCTGGCGGTGTTCGAGCGGTTCGGTGACGCGGTGGGCGGCGCCTCCGGCTTCGTGCGCTCCGGCGCGCTCATCGGGGTGTCCGCCGCCATGCGCCCCTCGCTGGAGCGGACGCTGGCGCTTCAGCGCCAGATCGGCGTGCGCGCCGAGATCGTGGAGCCGGCCGACCTCAAGCGCATCGAGTCGCGGATCGATGCCTCGGGACTGGGCGCGCTGCTGTGGGAGCCCGGCTCGGGCTACGGCGATCCCTCCGCGGTGACCGCGGGCTATGCGGATGCGGCACGCAAACGCGGCGCCGTGATCGAGCAAGGCGTGGCGGTGACGGCGATCCGTCAGGCCGGCGGCCGCGTGGTCGGGGTGGACACCGCGGCGGGCGACCACATCGACGCGCCCATCGTCATCAACGCCGCCGGGCTCTGGTCGCCGCGGGTGGCGCGCCTGGCCGGCCACGAGCTCCCCATCGTCGTGGGGCGCCACCCCGTGTTCATCGTGGAGCGCGATGCCGCGTTCGGGCCCGCCCACACGGTGTACCTGGACCTCGCCGGCGGCGCCTACGCGCGGCCGGAGACGGGCGGCCTCACCCTGACGGGCTCGCTCACCGACGACGAGACCGAGCACCCCATGGACGCGGATCTCCTGGGCGCGGAGGCCGGCTTCGACGAGGCCAGCATCGCCCTGGCCAGGACGGCGCGCGCCATCCCCGCGCTGGCGGACGCACGCTTCAAGCAGGGCTACGCGGGCGCCTTCGACATCACGCCGGACTGGATGCCCATCCTCGACGAGTCGCCCCTGCCGGGCCTCTACGTGGCGACGGGACTGTCGGGCCACGGCTTCAAGCTGGCGCCCGCCGTCGGGGAGATGATGGCGGCCCTCGTCACGGGTGCCACGCCGCCGGTGAGCCTGGCGCCGTTCCGTCTCGACCGATTCGCACGCACCGCGGGAGCCTACAATTTCGTCTCCTCCTACCTGGGCTCCCCAACGCCGTCCCCGTCGCCGGAGGCGAGCCGCTGAGCGACCGCACGCGTCGCCTGGTGGCAGGACTGGCCGGCGACGTCCTCCTTCTCGCCTTCGTGGCGGCCAGGAGCACCACGCCGGGGTTGACGCGGACGTTCGACACGGCGCAGAACGCCTTCTCGCCGAACGATCTCCACCTGTGGCTCGGGCACGCGCTGCTCCTGTTCCCCGCGACGTGCCTGCTCGGATACAGCCTGGCGCCACGGCTCGGGCCGTGGTTCGTCGCTCGCTGGGCCGCGCTGCGGACGCTGCGCGCTCCGGGGCGCATGCTCGGCCTCGCCCTGCTCTTCATCCTGTTCGTCGTGGGGGCCCGCGCCGGCCACCGCGCGGTGCTCGAGGATCTCCCACTCACGGACGACGAGTACGCGGTGGAATTCGGCGGGCGCATCCTGGCCACCGGGCACGTCACGGCGCCGCTGCCGCTGCCCGAGGCGGCCATCCCATTGTTGGGGCTCTACGTGGATGCCGGGCGCATCGTGCGCGCGGACTGGCCCGGCGGGCAGGCCGTCGCGGCGGTCGCCGAGATGACCGACCTCGGGGCCTGGGCATGGGCGGTGCTGGCCGCCGTGCCTGTCGTGGCCCTGGGCGCGCTCCTCGCCCGCCGCCTCGGCACGCCGTGGGGCCTGGTTGCCGGACTCACGTTCGCGGGCTCGCCGATGGCGCTGATGCTGTCGTTCACCTCGCACGCCCATCTCGCCTCGCGCGCCATGCTCGCGCTGACCATCGCCGCCTACTGGCTCTCCACTCAGCGCGGAAGCCTCGCGGCGTGGGCCCTCACCGGCCTCGCCTTCGGGGCCGGCTTTCTCTGCCGTCCGTTCGAGATCGTGTTCTTTTCCCTTCCCCTGCTCGCGTGGGCGGTCGCGCAGGGTCTGCGTCGCCAGCCTGGATATGCGCGCGCCATCCCGGGCCTCGTGCTGGGGGCTCTCCTGCCGATTGCGCTCATGCTGGCCCACGCCTACGCCGTGACGGGACATCCCCTCATGCCGCCCCGGATGACGGCGACGCACGACGTCGCGGCGGTGACGCTGTGGACCCGGTTCGGATCCAACCTGGCGTACAACGTCCTGATGCTGGCGGTCTGGTTCCTCGGGCCGCTGGGGCTCATCCTCGTCACCGCGGGCGTCATGACCGACACCTTCACGCGTCTGCTGGGGCTGGGCGTGGTCACCGCGCTCCTCCTGGCTCTGTTCCACACGAACGTCGGAATCCACACCGTCGGCCCGATCCACTACTCCGAGTGCGCGGTGCCCCTGACCGTCATCGCCGTGCACGGCTTGGCGAACCTTCTGCGGGGCGCGCGCGCGCACGGGCTCGACGCGCGTCCCCTCGCGTGCGCCTTCGGGCTTGCCCTCGTCGTCGGGCTGGGGATCTTCAACGTCGCCCACGCCTTCACCCTCCGGGACCAGGCGCGCGTCCAGCGCGACATTTACGGCTGGATCGAGCGCGGGGTGCGGGAGTCGGGCGCAGGTCGGGCTGTCGTCCTGGCCCCGCAGTTCGCCGAGATCTGGTTCCGGGTCCCCTGGATGCGCGAGGTCGGCACCTGGGTGTTCGAGTGGCGGCGGCCTCGGCTCGATCTGACCGAAGGCCTGCTCATCGTGCACGACGGACCCGGCGTCGAGGAATGGTTTCGCGAGCGGATGCCCGATCGCCGGATCTACCGGATCCGGCTGCTGTGGGTGATGCCCTACGCCGTGCTGAGCGCCGTTCCCGGCGGCGCGCCCATTCCGCTCTGCCTGCCCGGGCCCACCCGGGGTTGCACACGCCCGTGAGCCGCTCCATCAGGTCCCTGCTGCTCGCGGCCGCCAGCGCCCTGTGCCTCGCGGAGATCTGGATCGCCGGGCTCTACTATCAGGGCTACGAGGTCCTCGCCGGACGACACGGCTGGTTCCCCAACGAGATGGCGTTCTTGCTCTACTACCTCCTGTTTGGGCTGCCCGCGATCCTCCTCCTGACCGCCGCGCTCGCGCCGTGGATCGGACCGCGCCTCCTCGGCGCGCTCGATGCGGCCGGCGATCTGCCGCCCCGCGACGTCGCTGCCTCGGTGACCTGCGCGGCCGCGCTCACGTTCCTCCTCGTGACGCTGGCGCGCTTCCTGCTCCTCAAGGACGCGGCGATCAGCGACGACGAGCATGCCTACGCCTTCATGGGCCAGCTCTTCGCCTCCGGCCGGGTCTACGTGCCGTCGCTGCCGCCCGCGCTCCGGCCCTTCCTCGACAATCAATTCATCGTCAACAACGGCAAGATGTATGGGATCTACTTTCCCGGCCATCCCACCGCGCTGGCCCTCGGCGAGCTCCTGCACGTGATGGCGTGGATTCCCACGCTGTCCGCGACGCTCACCGTACCCCTGGCCTTCGCGGTCTCCCGGCGCATCTTCGGGCTCCGCACCGCCCTGCTCACGCTGCCGCTGCTCCTGGTGTCGCCGTACTTCTTGTTCCCCTCCGCGACGCTGCTCGCGCATTCCACCGCGGCCGTGCTGCTGATGGCCTTCCTCTACTGCATCCTGCGCGTGAAGGAGCGGCCGGAGGCGCTCGGCTGGTGGATCGGGGCGGCGGTGGCGCTCTCCTGGGCCACGCTGACGCGCCCGTTCTCGGGCCCGATCTTCGCCGCGCCCTGGCTGATCTGGGTGGCCACGGATCTCTGGCGCCGCCGCAGCGGCCGGGCGTGGGCGGGCGCCGGGCTCTTCTGCCTGATTGGCGCCGGCGCTCTGGGCCTGCTACTTCTCTACCAGTACACGCTGTCGGGCTCACCGTTCGTGAGCGGCTATCAGACGTTCAGCCGCATGCACCACTGGGGGCTGATCGGGAAAGCGTTGGAGGCGATGCCTCCGCTGCCGTCCATCCACGAGCTCATGTACACGCTCGCACGGATGAATTTCTGGCTGTTCGGCTGGCCAGCGTCGCTGGTGCTCGCGCTGTGCTTCCGGCGAACCGCGGGAGGCACGCGCCTCTTCGCCGGGGTGGTCGGGGTGCTGCTCGTCTACATGGCGATCTCCGCCGCCACAATCCAGCCGGTGGGCCCCGTGCACTACTCCGAGCTCGCGGTGCCGCTGGTCATGCTGTCGGCGAGCGGCTTCGAGCGCGTGATCGAGCTGGCGCGGAGCGCGGTGGCCCGACCGGCGCTGGCGCGCGCTGCGATCACGCTGCCGCTAGCCGCCACACTCTGCGCGCTGGTGACCTACCTGCCCGTGTACGGGGGCGCGCTGCGCGCCAGCGCCGACCTGACCCGCGCGCCCGACGAGATCCTGGCCGCCCAAGGGGTGACGCGCGCACTGGTGTTCGTCCACACCCTGCCCGCCCTCTACGTGTCCCCCTATTCGTGGGCGTACTACCGGCGGAACAATCACCCTGACCTGACGGACCCGATCCTCTATGTGAACTACCTGGGGCCGGAGCGGAACAAGGAGTTCGCCCGCCTCTTTCCCGATCGACCCGTCTTCTCCATGGGCATGCGAGACGGGAAGTTCACCGTGCTGCCCGGCCCGTAGGGCCGCCCCTAGGCGGTGCGCGCCCAGGAGACGCAGATCAGGTTCGAGGGCAGGAGCGGCAAACCGGTGGTGAGCAGCCGGTTGGCGCGCTCCGGCGGGAATAGTGAGAGGAAGCTCCTCGCGTCCAGCAGGTTGAGGTTCTCCACCTCGGCGAAGTAGGGTTGCCCGAGCCGGCGCAGTGCCGCCCGATACGTCGCGTCGGGCAGCCAGTGCAAGAGCGGCAGGAACGTGTGGAGCTCGACGGGGAAGCGCTTGTTGGGCGTGGTGAACACGACGCAGCGCGAGACCCGGCACACCTCGGCCACCAGCGCCCGCTGCTGCTCGCGCGTCCCCCCGTGCTCCACGACCGCGTTGCAGAGCCCGTAGTCGAAGTAGGCGTTCGGCCGCGGGATCGCGCGGAGATCGGCCTCGAGATAAGTAATGCCAGGGAATGACTCCGCGAACCAGCCCGCCTCTTCGGAGGCGCGGCCGATCACGGTGAGCTGCTCGCGGTAGGGGTAGAGCCGCTCGAAGAACGTGTGCACTTCGTGGTCGCGGTGGCCCGACACGCCGAAGTCGGCCACCTTCGAGCTCGGGCCCGGCGCGCACTCCCGCATGAAGAGGTCGAAGATCCCCTTGCGGACCTTGAAGGCGAGGTCGTTCTTGAGTCGGTCGAGCTTGCCGAGCTCGGCGGAGTACTTGAGGGCCATCGTCAGCGCGCGCGCGTCGGCTTGCGTGCGATGAACGCCATCGTGGCGGTGCGGCTCATCAGCGACTGGAGCAGCGTCACGGGCAGGAACGGCGCGATGAGGAACGGGTACCAGCGCACGCGGCCATTGGCGGGCACGCGCAGCCCCGCGCGAGCGGCCAGCCAGTTCTGGATGCCCGCGCTCCAGCCGACCGTCCGCAGCCGGGGCGTGATCCGCACGCCCTCGAAGCCCGCCTGGTCACACGCCCGGGTGATGGTCTCGGGGGTGAAGAGGGCGATGTGCCGCGGAAAGTGGAGCGCGCCCCAGTAGCGGCCGAAGAGGCGGAAGTCCCAGCAGTCGATGTTGGGCGTCTCGCCGAACAGCGTGCCGCCCGGCTTGAGGAGCGTCCAGGCGCGGCGCAGTGTCGCGATGGGATCGCGCACGTGCTCGATGACGTGGCCCATGCGGATCAGGTCGAAGGAGCCGGGCTCGAAGTTCGTATCGGCCAGGTCGCCCTGGCGCACGTTGAAGCCCTGGGCGGCGGCGCGGCGCGCCGCCTCCACGTCGAGCTCGAGCCCGCACACTTCCCACTTCCCCGCCCGCGCCAAGGCCACCAGCGCGCCGCCCGCGCCGCAGCCCACGTCGAGCACGCGCCCGGTGGGGCCGATGAGGCCCGCCACCCGCCGTGCGTCCAGCCAGTAGGTGATCTTGAAGAGCCACCCGACCACCGGATCGTCGCCATACACGGCGTAGCTGGGCGGGTAGAACGCGGGAATCTCGGCGGCGGCCGGCCGCGGCGCCTGGTAGTAGAGGCCACAGGCCGCGCAACGCGCCAGCCCCCACCGCCCGGGCACGCCGTACTCGTAGTCGCCCGCCTCCAGCACACGGCTCGCGTGGCGATCGGTGCGGCAGAGATCGCAGACGAAGCCGGCCAGCTCGGTGACGGCCGTGCTCATGCCGTCCTCCGCGAGGGCTCGGGCAGGTCCCACTCCGCGCGGATCTTCCGCCACACGAAGCCGAAGTAGCTCCGGTTCACGGGCACCGGAATGCCCGCCTCCACCAGCAGCCGGTGCATCTGTGGCAGGTTGTAGTTCGGGATGCTGGGAAAGACGTGATGCTCGTAGTGAAGGTACTGGCCGAAGGGCGCGATGATCCACTGCTCCAGGGGGTTCAGCCGACTCGTCCGCGTCACCCACGTCTCGCGCGCGCCGTCGGGGCGATAGCCCGCCTCGAAGCCGTGCTCGGCGATGGAGCGGATGCGGATCTGCACGGGATAGAGCATCGTGATGGGCAGGATGTGGAGGAGCACGTAGGCGAGCGGCCCCGCCGTCGCCGCGTAGAGGGCCAGCAGGGCGAGCTGGGTCACCGCCACCGGCACGAACTGGGCGGCCAGACGCCCGAAGTAGGCCGGGGTGAGGTTCCGCCAGGGCGAGACGGAGTACGTCGTTCGGTCCGACTGGAAGTACTGGAGGAAGCGCTTCAGCGCGGAGACGAAGAAGAGATCCTGGACGAGCCCGCGCAGGATCTCGCGCCCGGGCGCGCTCGGCTGGCTGAAGATGACATCCGGGTCTCGGTCGGTGTTGAGGAACAGGTGATGATCCATGTGCGCCTGGCGATGCCCCGAGCGCGTGTAGCCGAGGAGGCAGGCGCAGACATTGCCCACGAAGCGGTTCAGGCGCGGGTTCTTGAAGAGCGTGCCGTGGTCGCTCTCGTGCACGAGCTGGGCGGCGGAGTTGAAGTTGCGGATGGCCAGGAGCACGCCGAGGGCGTGCACCCACCACCGGGGCCAGAGCGCCACCGCGACGGGGAGCGCGGCGAACGACAGGAGCGCCGCGGCCACGTCGAGCGCGCTGCGACCGTCGCGCAGCCGGTGGGCGGCGCGGAGGGCGTCAAGCGTGATGGCGCCGGAGGCGAGCGCCTCGCGCGCCGAGCGCGGCGCGCCCACCGTCATCTCGTCGAGGGTGCCGGACACCCGGGCGGCGGTCGCGCCGGGTGTCATGGTCGGCTTCGCCATGGCTAGAAGGCCTTCATGGCGAGCACCCGGCGAGCGATCGTGCCGGCGAGGCCGCCGAGCCGACCCTTGGGGGCCAAGTGATAGACGCCGTCGCTCTCGACGAGGAATCCATTCATCGCCATCGTGCGCAGCCGGTCGTGCATCAGCACCTCGACCCCGCACACCGCCTGCATCTGATCGAGCGTCATGCGCTGCTGGGGAGACCGCGCCATCTCGATGAGCAGGCGCACCGTGATGGACCGGTCGGCGTGGTAGTAGAACAGCACGCCGGTGAGGAAGAGCAGGATCAGAAGCGCCGCGCCGTTCAGCAGCGACAGCGTGCCCGCCCCACCCACGAACCGCTCGGGGAGGAAGCCGAGGTCGGCGGGCGTGAAAAGGTGCAGCGTCACGTAGACGACGGGCATGGGGGCGAACCAGCTCACCATGGAGGCAAAGGCCTTCTCCGGCGCGCGCAGCTGGAACACGATGCCCTGCACGAGCGCCCACATCCACACGAGGACCCAGCCGAGTACCATGCCTTTCAGCACGGCCGGCTCCCCACCAGCGGCGAGTCTGCGTTGATCAGCCGCTTGAGGAACGCGCCCAGGGCGGCGACGCGCTCGCCCGGCGGCAGCAGGCGATACGTCCCGCCGTCATGGCTGATGTAGCCGCCGGCGACGAGCTTGGGCAGTCGCCGCTGGAAGATGAGATTCACAGGCTCCTCGCGTCCCTGCATGGCGAGAGCCTCCGCCGCGCTGATGCCGCGGGCGCCGCGCGCGCGCAGCTCCACCATCACCCCCATGGACGGGCTCAGGCACGCGAAGTAGG
This sequence comes from Candidatus Methylomirabilota bacterium, assembly GCA_035764725.1. NCBI lineage: Bacteria > Methylomirabilota (SeqCode) > Candidatus Methylomirabilota bacterium. Next base: position 33,975 of record DASTYT010000095.1, read on the forward strand.
CGAAGCACCAGAAGCCGTGGAAGACGAGGGCGAGGATCAGGAGCCCGTTGGCGAAGTCCACCGGCGCGGAAGGCTCGAGCCACCCGGCGGGGAGAAAGCCCAGGTCAGAGGGCGTGAGCGGAAAGGCCGCCGCATAGCCCAGGACGGACCCCGCGAAGGCCGCGAGGAATAGCTTGAACTCCTTGTTGCCCCGGTAGACGCGGAGCGCGAGCGCGCTCCCGAGCACCAGGAGGAGGAAGGCCGCTGCGGCCAGGGTCAGTCCTTTCATCGCGCCGGCGCCGCTACTCCAGCCACTTCTGGAAGTCGGTGATGAATTGGGTCACCGCCTCGTCGGTCTTGGGATGGCTCACCATCTGGCGGAAGAACTTGGGCGGGACGGTGACGATGTCCGCGCCGGCCTGCAGCGCCTCGTTGATGTCGGCGATGTGGCGGATGCTCCCCACGATGATCTCGCAGCCCGAGCCCGACTCGCGCAGGGTCTGGCGCACCTGGCGCACCACCGAGGCGGCATCGTACCCGATGTCGCGGATGCGGCCGTAGAAGAGGCTCACGTAGTTGGCGCCCGCCGCCGCCGCCATCACCGCCTGGTTGTACGACATGCAGCAGGTACAGTTGACGCGGATCCCGCGCCGGCGCAGCTCGCGGATGACCGCCAGCTCGTCCCAGCCCACCGGGACCTTGACGTTGATGTTCTTGTAGTGGCCGAAGTGCCCCACGAAGTCCTCGGCCTGGCGGATCATCTCCTCGCGCTTGGTCGAGAACACCTCCACCGAGAGGGGGATGTCGTAGCCGTAGCGCTGGGCGAGCTCGATGATCTTCTTGATGTGCTCGCGGAAGTCGCCCTTCTGCTCCTTGGCCAGGATCGACGGGTTGGTGGTGATGCCGGCGGGGAAGCCGCGATCCAGGGCCTCCTCGATCTCCACCAGGTTCGCGGAATCGACGAAGATCTTCATGGCATTCTCCCCCGGCCGGCGACCTACTCGGTCACCGTCCAGTAGTAGTCACCGCCATAGCCGGCCTCGCGGAACAGCCGCCGCCAGCCCTCGGGATCCGAGTAGGTCACCGCCGTGAGCTGCCACCGCTCGAACTTCTCCCGCTGCTCCTCGTTGAGCCAGGAGTCGACCTGGACATAGCGATGCGCGCGGCTCACCCGCTCGATCTCGCGCAGAGCGCACACGCAGTCCGCACGGCCGAGGTTGTGAAGCGCGTTGATCGACAGCACGAGGTCGAAGGCGCGGTCCGCGAAGGGCAGGCGCTCGGCGGAGCCGCGCACCACGAGCCCACGCACGTCCTCCATCGCCTGGCCGAGCGCGTAGGCGGACACATCGAGCCCGGCGACGCGGAGCCCGGGCACCGCCTGCCGAAGGTCGTGGAGCAGGAACCCCTTGGCGCAGCCCACGTCCAGGACGCGCTGGCCCGGCGCCAGCCGGTAGTGCTCGCGCAGGCGCTCCGCGATGGGCACCCAGCGGCCGTCGTAGCGATAGCCCCCGTAGCCCTGGCCGCGGTCGCCGTCGAAGTACTCGCGCTCGAAGCGCTTGGCGATCTCGCGCTGCGCGGGCACCGCCGCCGCTCGCGAGGCGATGTCGCGGGTCGTGCGCGGGTAGCGGTCGAGGAGATTGATCTCAGCCACGGTGAAGCGCCCCGAAGGCGGCGAGGGTGGCGCGCAGGCCCTCGTCGAACGGCGTGAACGCGAAGCCCGGCAGCGCCCGGTAGAGCCGCGCGGTGTCGAAGCGGCGATGGGTGATCGCGCCGGCGCGCGGCGCATGCGTCACCGTGACCTCGTAGGGCACGAGGCCGCGAATGGACTTCACCACGTCCGCGAAGGGGCGGCTCTCGCCGGTGGCGACGTTGAAGACCCCGGTAGCGCGCATCCGCACGAGCCCGGCGACGATGGCCGCGACGTCATCCACGTAGATGTGGTCGCGCTCCTCCTCGCCCTCGCCGAAGACGCGAACGCCGCGGTCCTTCGCCAGCGAGCGCGCGAAGGCGTTCGGCCCATAGGCGCCGTGCGGGTCGCCGGGGCCGTAGACGCCGGTCACCCGGAGCGTCAGCAGGGGCACGCCGGCGGCGCGCGCGGCGTACTCCATCACGCGCTCGCCCGCGTACTTGGCCAGCGCGTAGTAGCCGCCGGGGCTCACCGGGGTCGCCTCGGTGACCGGATTCACGTCGAAGCCGTACACCGCGTCCGAGCTCACGTAAACGCAGAGCCCGGGTGGGCGGCCCGCGAGCGCCCTCGCGACATTCGTCGCCATGGCCATGTTGGCCATGAAGGTGTCCGGCGTCTGCCCCCGGTCGGGCGTCAACGCGGAGGCGAAGACCAAGGCGGTGCCCCCGTCCAGGACGCCGTCGAGCGCGGCCAACGCCTCCGCGCGCGTGAGGTCGAGGGTCGCCGAGGTGTGGCCGATCACGGGCATGCCGTCGCCGCCCAGGCGCGCGGCAAGGGCGCGGCCGAGATGGCCACTCGCTCCCAGCAGCACCACCCGGGACGGCCAGGCGCTCATCGCCCGATGCTCTCCCACTTCATGGGCGCGGCCTTGAGCTTCGGATGCGACACGAGGCAGTGCCACACCACCGCCTGGAACGCCTCGGCATGCGCGGTGACGAGATCGGGGCTGACGGTCGGGATGATCACGCAGGCGTCGGCGACCTTGGCGGTGAAGCCGCCGTCGCGCCCCACGATGCCGGCGACGCGGGCGCCCACCGCCTTGGCGTGCTCGAGGGCGCGGACCAGGTTGGTGCTGACGCCGCGCTCGGCGTCGCCGCCACCCACCGAGAAGACGAGCACCGCGTCCTTCGCAGAAAGCCGGCTCCCCGCGAGCCAGGCCGCGAACGAGGTGTCCCACCCGTCGTCGTTGATCCGCGCGGTCAGCTCGGACACGTTGTCGGTGGGCGCGTAGGCCTCGAAGTGGGCGATCTTCCGGAAGTCGTTCACGGCATGCGAGGCGTTGCCCGCGCTCCCGCCGACGCCCAGGATGAAGAGCCGCCCTCCCGCCGCCCGGGCGGCGACGAGGAGGTCGACCACCCGGGCCACCGCGGCCTGGTCGATGCCCGCGGCGACGCGGCCGGCTTCAGCGAGATAGCGGGCGATGAAGTCCATGGGCTTCCTCGGCGCGGGCCAGTACCACGTCGATGGCCTCGCTGAGGCTCGTCACCCGGCGGTCGGCGCTGTCGCACCCGCTGTAGGGCCGCTCGAGCAGCACGGTGTAGCACCCCGCGCGGCGCCCCGCTTCGATGTCGCGCCAGCGGTCGCCGACCACCAGGCAGGCCGCGAGGTCCAGGCCCCACTTCGCGGCGGCGGCGTGGAGCATGCCCGGTCGGGGCTTGCGACACGCGCAGTCGGCCCCGTCGTCATGAGGGCACACGAAGATGTCAGCCACGCTCAGGTCGGCGCGCAGGCGGGCGTGCATGCGCTCGAGCACGGTGGGATCGAGGGTGCCGCGCGCCACCTCGGGCTGATTGGTGAACACGATGGGCAGGAGCTTGGCCGCGCGCAGCCGCGCCACCTGGACGCGCGAGTCCTCGCACACGCGGAAGTCTTCCAGGGTGAGGGCCGCGTAGGCGCGGTTGTCGCGCACGAAGGTGTCCACGAGTACGCCGTCGCGGTCGAGGAAGACGGCCCGGCGGTTCATCGCTCGCTCCCCGGATGGCCCATCCGGACCAGCTCCACCCCGTCCAGCTCGGTCCGGCGGGGATCGACCACGCCCACGCAGTCGATCACGAGGGGGCGGCGCATGGACTTGAAGGCGTCGCGCGGCGTGGCCGCGAACTCGTCCCAGTCGGTGAGCACGAGCAGGCAGTCGGCGCCGGCCAGCACCGCCTCGCGATCGGGCAGCACCGTCGCCGGCACGTCCACGTCGGCGGCGCCCACCAGCGGGTCATAGGCGCGGACGTCCGCGCGGCCGCGCAGGTCGCCGATGACCCGCAGCGACATCGAGTTCTTGGTCGAGCGCGTGTCCTTCTTGTACGCGAGCCCCCAGACGGCGACGATTGGGCGCGGCGTCTCCACGAGCACCCGCCGCTCGAGCTGGCGATGCACCCAGCGGTAGCGGTCGGCGTTGTAGCGGATCAGGGTCTCGATGTAGGAGGCGTCTACCCCGTGCGCCGCGCAGAGGCCGCGCAGGGTGACGAGGTCGCGCTCGAGATTGCCCCCGGCCACGCCGAGGCTCGGCCGGATGTAGGCGTGAGCGCCGATGCGCTTGTCGAGGCGGAGGGCCGGCGCCATCTCCGACCAGTCCGCGCCCACCTCCTCGCAGAGGTCGGCCAGCGTATTGGCGTAGGTGACAGCGCCGAAGAGGTAGAGGTTGATGGCGGTCTTGGTGAGCTCGGCGCTCTCGTAGCGCATGGGCAGGACGGGACAGCCAAAGCGCGCGAGCCCGTCGGCCAGCTCCGCGGGGAGCGGCCGCGCCGGATCGGGCGCGCCCACGATGATGCGCTCGGGCTCGAGGAAGCGCCGCAGCGCGTTCCCGAAGATCAGCGTCTCCACCCAGTAGTGGACGCGCAGGCCCAGGCCGGGGCGGCGCGCCTCGATGCGCGCGGCGAGACTGCGAGTGAAGCCGGGCGGCACCTGGCTCATCATCGCCAGCACGGCGCCGGGGCGCAGATGCGGGATGGCCGCGTCGACCAGGCGCAGCACCGCGGAGGTGTCGCTGCCGTTGCCCGCGTCCGTCGGGACGTCGCGCGAGACGATCACCAGCGGACACTCGGCCAGGACAGCGGGATCCGTGGAGAAGCGCATGCGCCCGCACGCGGCCGCGAAAGCCTCGGAAAGGCCGGGCTCGTGCACGGGCAGCTCGCCCCGGACGAGCGCGTCGACGGGCGCGCGATCGAGGTCCACGCCGACCACCGGCGAGCCCAGGGACGCCCAGCCCACGCTCGACACGATGCCGAGATGCGAAAGTCCGAGAAACCCCGTGAGCACCCCGGTCACGCGTCGCCCTCCAGCGAGGCCGCGGCCGCCGCCTCGATGGTGCGCGAGAGCCAGAGATCGTTGTCTCGTGACGTGCGCCCCGCCGCCGCCATGGACTCGAAGTGGCGCAGATCGCCCGCCCACGTCTGATCGGGGCCGGGCACCGTCTCGCGGGTCTCCTCGGGCACGCCGCTGGGCCGCTTGCGCCGCCGCACGATCAGCTCGCTGCCGCCCCACTTGGTGAGCCCATCCATCTCGAGCGCGCCCGCCTCGCCGATGACCTCGATGCGCCAGCGGTTCTTCCAGGAGAGAAAGCTGCACTCGATCACCACCGCGCGGTCGGCGGTGGCGAGGATGCAGTGATCGAGCCCCTTGAGCTCGTGGCCGCGCCGCTCCCACACCCGGAACTCGGCGCCGACGCGCCCGAACACGTGGCCGGCGAGGTCGATGAGGTGGCTCGCCATGTCTTCGAGGATGCCGAGGCGGCTGTCTCGCCAGGTACCCGCGATGTTCCCGGCGGTGCCGTTGCCGTAGAACATCCGCGCCCGGTACACGCGCCCGATGGTCTCCGCGTCCAGGTGCCGCTTGAGCGCGATCACGTGTGGCTCGAAGCGGAAGTTGTAGGACGTGTACCAGATGGCCCGGCCCGCGCGCGCGTGGCGGTCGAGCTCGGCGGCAGCGCCGGCGTCGATGATGAGCGGCTTCTCCACCAACACATGTTTCCCACGCGAAAGGTAATATTGGAGGAGCGCGAGCTTGGCGTCGTTGGGCACGGCCAGGATGGCGGCGTCGTACCGGTCCGGCGGGCACTCCTCGGGCCGGCGGTGGTGGGCGGCGTGATTGAACGGGTCCACCGTGGCCACGCAGCGGTCGCCGAGCACGGCGCGCCGCTTCTCCCCGATATTGCCGAGCCCGACGATCACGTACCGCATGCCTTACTCGAAGTGCGCCCGCTTCTCGAGCCGCGTGATCTTCTCGTCCACCTCGGCCGGAGCCACCGGGCGGTTGCCCTGGTACTCGCAGGCGATCGCCGCCGCGACGGAGCCCAGGATGGAGGCGACCACGATGTCGCCGGTGCGCGCAAGCCCCAGCGACGCGTAGGCGAGGAGGGCGTCGCCCGCGCCCACCGGGTCCACGAGGGTGTCCACCACGCTGTCCACCGTGAAGAACTCGCGGGGCATGTGGCCGGGCGTGCGATAGCCGAGGATGCCGCGCTCGCCGAGCTTCAGGATCAGGTGCTTGCAGCGCGCGAGCCGGAAGAGCTGCAGCGCCAGGGGCCGCACCACCGAGTCCTGGTCGCCGAGCGCGAAGCGGGCCTCCCGCTCGTTGGGCGTGACCAGGTCGAAGTCGGTGAACTCGAGGATGTTACCCCACCGGTTCGAGACCTGGCTGTCCGCGATCTTCAGCGCTCCGTCGGGGATGCGCTCGCGGAGGAGCCGGATATTCTTGCGGTTGAAGATTCCGTGGCGGAAGTCGCTGAAGATCACCACGTCGGGCGCGCTCGCCCCGAGCGACTCGCCCAGGGCGCGCAGCGCGCGGTCCGAGACGGTGCGGTTGTCCACCCGGTCCACCTGCAGCATCTTGTAGCCGTCGGCGATCAACCGCTCCTTCTGCGTGGTGGGGCGGGTCCGGTCGATGTACGCGTGCACGGTGACCCCCGCCGCTTCCAGGTCCTTCAGCACGAAGTCTTTCACCGCGTCGTTGCCGAGCACGGTGGAGAAGCTCACGTCGGCGCCCGCCGCCTTCACGTGCTTGGCCACCACCGCCGCCCCGCCCGCGAACACGTCCGTCTTCTCGTGCTTGACGCTGAAGGTGGGCGACTTCGCGGTCGCGCCCAGGAGTGAGCAATGGCTGTAGCTGTCGACGATGGTGTCGCCCACCACGTGGACGCGCACACCCCGGAAGAGGCCGAGCGCCTGGCGCAGGCGGTCGAAGCCGAAGCCCTCCGACTCCATCAGGGCAAGGAGCTTCTCCACCCCCAGCTTGGGCGGCGCGGATTCGATGAGGCGGGAGGACGAGTACACGATGTCGCCGGGGGTGAACACGATCTCCCCGCCGTAGCTCTCGAGGGTGTCGATCTCCTCTTGCGTCTTCGGCGGCACCCCCTCCGAGAAGTACTCGTAGCCCTTGGCGAAGTAGTCGGGCTGTAGATACTTGATGTGCTCGATGGGCGTGGGATGCGGGTCGATGATGACGAAGTCCACCATCTCCAGGGCGGCGAGGTTGGCGGCGCGGAGGTCCTGCGGCACGTAGGGCCGGAAGTCGGCCTTGGTGGCGTGCGTGTCGGCGGTGAGGCTCGCGATGAGGAGGTCGGCCTTCTCCTTGGCGTACATGAGGTGCCGGAGATGGCCTGGGTGCACGATGTCGAACATGCCGTGGCACATGATCACGGTCTTCGCCCGCGGGCGCGGGCCGATGACGCGGGCCAGCTCCTCGAGCGTCTTGATCTTCGCGCGGTAGTCGGGCTTCATCGCGCGAGATGCTGGAACCAGACGCGCGTGGCCGCCTCGATGGTGTCGGGCGTCCACAGCGGCGCGGTCCGCCAGTCCTCGATGTGCCGGAGCATGGAGGCCACCCCCTGCGCGAAGGACACCGTGGGCGTCCAGCCCAGGTGCCGCTGGATCTTCGTCACGTCGGCCCAGGTGCACTCGGGCTCACCGGGGCGCTTGGGTACGTACACCACGTCGCCCCCCATGAGACGCACCAGGTCGTTGATGGTCGGCGGCTGCCCACCACCGCCCAGATTGTAGACCTCGCCGGTGCGGTCGGATTCCGCGGCGAGCAGGTACGCGCGCGCCACATCCGTCACGTAGACGAAGTCGCGCCGCTGGGTCCCGTCGCCGACCACCGTGAACGGCTTGCCGTGGAGCTTCTGAGCGAGGAACACCCCGAACACCGCGCCATAGGCGCCGGTCGTCTTGACCCTTGGCCCATACACGTTGAACATCCGTAGGGAAATCACCGGCAGCCCGTACACCTGGCCCCAGTGCAGCGCGGTGCGCTCGCCGAGATACTTGCTGAGCGCATAGGGATACTCGGGCCGGATGGGCGCCGACTCCGTCGTGGGCAGCTCGCCGGCGAGCCCGTAGCACGAGGACGAGGCCGCGTACACCAGCTTCTTCACGCGGGCGTGGCGCGCCGCCTCCAGCACCGCGAGGGTGCCGTTGACGTTGGTCTTCATGTACTTCACGGGGTCCTCGATGGAGGGCACGATCTCGCCGATGCCGCCGAAGTGGAAGACGTAGTCCGCGCCGCGAAAGAGGACGGACGCCGGCGCCAGCTCGCACATGTCCTGCTCGTGGAACTCGAAGCGCGGGTTGGCGCTGTGCTGCGCGAGGTTCTCCTTCCGGCCTCCCGCGAGGTTGTCGATGACCGTCACCTCGAAGCCGCGGTCGAGGAGCAGATCGACCATGTGGCTCCCGATGAACCCCGCTCCTCCGGTGACGACGGCGCGCGGCATCGCTCAGCGCAGCCCCGAGGCCTGGATGGTCTTCACGTTGTAGTACCGGATGTCGTCCTTGGGGTTGGGCACCTTGCCGGCCCGGAAGGCCGCGCAGAGGTCCCGCACCGCGTCCTCGATGGTCCGCTGCGGCGTCCAGCCGAGCTCGCGCTTGATCTTGTCGGACGACACATGGTACGAGCGCAGGTCGTTGCTGGGCGAGGTCTCGACCTTGATGGGCTTGAGCTCCGGCATCTCCCGCTCGACGATCTGGCGCACGAGCTCCCCGAGCTGGGCCACCGTGTGGTTCTGGTACGCGGCGTTGAAGGTCTTGCCCGCGATCATCTCCGCGGGCATCGTCAAGAGCTCCACGTAGAGGTCCGAGATGTCCTCGATGTGGATGTTCGGCCGCTTCTGCGTCCCGCCGAAGATGGTGATGCGCCGCTGGGTCACCGCGAGGCTGGTGAGGATGTTCACGGTGAGGTCCAGGCGCAACCGGGGCGAGTAGCCGCACACGGTGGCGGGTCGGATGATCACGGTGGTGAAGTCGTCCGACTGGTAGCGGAGCAGGATCGGCTCGCACATGCCCTTGTACTTGTTGTAGTCGGTGAGCGGGACGAGCGGATGCTCCTCGGTGACGTCGGGCGCGTCGCTCACCCCGTACACGCTCGAGGTCGAGGCGTAGACGAAACGGCGCACCCCCGCCCCCTTCGCCGCCGCCACCAGGGGCTCGAAGCAGTCGTAGTTGATGGACCGGCTGAGCGTGGGGTTCAGCTCGAAGCTCGGGTCGTTGGAGATGCACGCAAGGTGGAGCACCATGTCGACCCCATGCAGGCTCCGTCCGACCGCGGTCGCGTCTCGCAGGTCCCCTTTCACGAGCTCCAGCTTCGGGTGTTTCGGCAGCACGTCCTCGCCGAAGAGGAAGAGATCGATCACCCGCACCCGGTAGCCTTCCCGCAGCAGCTTCGGCACCAGCACGGCGCCGACGTAGCCGCCGCCGCCCGTCACCAGGACCGTCTTGTCGGTCGCCATGTCACGCTCTCCGCGCCACGGTGTCCCGCTTCACGTAGATCGCCCACCACACCCGGGCGATCGCCCGCAGCGCCTTCAGGATGTTCTTGAACGAGACCGCCTTGGAGCGCCCGGAGGTCCGCTCCACGTGGGTCAGGCCGACCTCCACGCAGGAGTACCCGGCGTGGAGGGCGTGGATGAGCATCTGCGTGAGGAAGTAGAAGCCTCCCTCGGTCTTCGGGAGCGCGCGCGCGAGGGCGACGGGGTAGATGCACGGGCCCTGGTAGTAGTGCATCGAGAAGCCGAACAGCACGTTGACCAGGGTGGTGGACGCCCACGTGAGGAACCGGCGATGGAGCTGCCGCGCCCGCGGGTTCTGGTGATAGGGCGCCACGATGTCCGCGCGGCACACCGCAGCGAGGATGCTCCGCACCGACTCGCGCGCGATCTCGCCGTCGCCGGCGAGGAAGCTGAAGTGGTCGAGCTTGGCCTCGTCGAGTGCGCGCTCGTAGGCGGCGGCGATGCCCATGTTGCGCGGCTGATGGAGCGCGCGCACGCGCGGGTTCTCGTGGGCGAGGCGATCGGCCAGCTCGCGGGTGCCGTCGGTGCTTCCGTCGTTGACCACGAGGATCTCGTACTCGGCGAGCACCCCGTCCGCCGCCCACACGATGTCCGCCACCGCGCCCTCGAGGTTCTTCACCTCGTTGAAGGCGGGCAGGAACACGGACACGCGGCGGACCGGCTCCATCTCAGTAGGGTCCCGCGAAGGTGGCCTGCACGTCCGCCACGCCCTTGGCGGTGGCCCCGCCCGCCTTGAGCACGTCGAGGCAGGCGCGCGCGATCGTCAGGGGGTTCGGGTGGAACGCGTCCTCGAGGGGCTTGGAGACGGGTGCCGGGCAATCGGGCGGCGTCACCCGGCGCACCGGCGCCTTGAGGGACGCGAAGCCCGTCTCGGCCGCAATCGCCGCCACCTCGGCGGACACGCCGCAGAAGGCCCAGCTGGTGTCGGCGACGACCAGACGTCCGGTCTTCCGAAGCGAGCGGAGGACGATCTCCTCGTCGAGCGGCCGCACGCTGCGGAGGTCGATCACCTCGGCATCCACGCCCTGTTCGGCGAGGAGCTTGGCGGCGCGGAGCGCCTCGTAGGCCATCAGCGAGACGCCGACGATCGTGATGTCCTTCCCCGGCCGCGTCACCGCGCCCTTCCCGAACGGGACCGCCTCGAGCCCCTCCGGCACCTCACCCTCCAGCTCGTAGAGCGCGCGGTTCTCCAGCAGCACCACCGGCGCGCGGCCCTGGAGCGCGCTCACCAGCAGGCCCTTGGCGTCGGCGGGCGAGGCGGGCAGGCCCACGTGGAGGCCGGGGAAATGCGCGAACATCGCCTGCAGGCTCTGCGAGTGCGTGGCCCCCTGGCCCCAGCCGCGCCCCACGATGCCGCGCAGCACGATGGGCACTCCGGTGCCGTTGGCGAACATGTAGCGCCACTTCGCGGCGAGGTTCGCGAGCTGATCCATGCACAGGAACATGAAGTCGTTCCGTGGGTGCACGATCAGGGGCCGCTTGCCGACCGCGGCGGCCCCGATGGCGATGCCGGTCATCGCGTTCTCGCCGTTGGGGATGTCGAAGACGCGCGCGTCGCCGAAGCGCCGGTGCGCCTCGAGCGTGGTGCCGAAGATGCCCTTGAAATCGTCGACGCCGATGCCCGCCACGAAGATGCTGGGGTCGGCCTCCATGCACTGCACGGTGGCCTCGCTGATCGCCTGCCCGTAGGTGAGTCGCCGCATGCCCGGTCTCTAGTAGGTCCCGAGGGTGAGGTCTTCCACGGCGGGAAACGGCGCGGCCTTGGCCGCGGCCACCGCCCGGTTCACCGCGTCCTGGCTCTCGCGGGTCATCGCGTCCACGTCCGCCTGGGTGCAGACGCCCTCGGCGATGAGCCGTCGCGTCGCCGCCTGGATGGGGCAGCGGGCGATCCATGCGTCCACCTCGGCCTTGCTGCGATAGCCCTTGTCGTAGTCCCACAGCGGGCCCACGTGCTCGCGCCAGCGATAGGTCGCGCACTCGAGGAAGGCAGGGCCCGCCCCGCTCCGGCACCGCGCCACCGCCGCGCGAGCCGCCTCGTACACCGCGAACACGTCGTTGCCCTCCACCGACTGGGACGGCATGCCATACCCAGCGGCGCGCGCGTGGATGGCCACGCTCGCGGGCTGGCGCACGTCGAGGCGCGTGTGCGTGGAGTAGCCGTTGTTCTCGCACACGAAGAGCACGGGCACCTTCTTGACCACCGCGAAGTTCAGCGTCTCGTGGAAGATGCCCTCCTCCACCGTGCCGTCGCCGAAGAAGCACACCGCCACGCGGGGGAGCCGGTCCATGGCGAACGCCAGCGCGGTGCCGACGGCCACGGCCATGGTCTGGCCGAGGATCGCGGACGAGGCGAGCACCCCCGCCTCGGGATCGGAGAGGTGCACGGAGCCACCGCGGCCGCGCGCGCAGCCCGTCTCCTTGCCGTAGAGCTCGGCCACCATGGCGTCGAGGCTGCCGCCCTTGGCGAGATAGTGGGCGTGGCAGCGATGCCCGCTGTAGATCGCGTCCGTCTGCTGGAGCGCGGCGCATACGCCCACCGCGACCGCCTCCTGGCCGATGGAGAAGTGGGTCGGCGTCCGCATCTCCTGGGCGGGATAGAGGTCGGCCAGCGTCTCCTCCGCCCGCCGGATGCGGATCATGTCGCGCAGCAACCGGCGTCGCAGCTCGGTCGTCATCGTTTTCTCGCTCGCCCCCCGACCCGACGGGATACCCCAGGTCAGCCACGCGGCGTCAACCGGATGGCACTCTTGGTCACCGAAGCCCAAGGTCTCGATGGCCAAGAAGTCTAAAGCATCGCTAGTTTAGCACTCACTGCCCCTTGGGGCAGCAAACCACGGCACTCCCTGGGAGCAGGAGCCATGCCACCCCCCGGCTCGACAGGGGCCCTCTCTTCGTGCAGAGTCTCCCCTACCGCTACCCCAAGGAGGCATCCGTGAGCCAGTCCTCGGTCTTCCGCCGTCATTCCAGCGCCCCCCACCCCGAGATCATCCGCGGCGAAGGGGTGTACCTCTACGACTCCGAGGGGCGCCGCTACATCGACGCCTCGGGCGGGGCGCTGGTGGTCTCCGTCGGGCACGGCGTCGCCGAGATCGCCGACGCCGCCCGGGAGCAGACCGGCCGGCTGGCCTACGTGCACGGGTCCGAGTTCACTTCCCCGACCGTCGAGGCCCTCGCCCGGGAGATGGCCCGGCGCGCGCCCATGGACGACGCGCGGCTCTTCCTGGTCTCGGGTGGCAGCGAGGCCACCGAGACCGCGATCAAGCTCGCGCGGGCCGTGCACGTCGCGCGCGGCGATCGCGGGCGCTACAAGGTGATCTTCCGCTGGCCGTCGTATCACGGCGCTTCGCTGGGGGCCCTTGCGGTGTCGGGCCGACCCATCATGCGCGGGCCCTTCGCGCCCATGCTCCCGTCCCATCCGCACGTGCCGGCGCCCTACCCCTATCGCTGCACGCTCAAGGGCTGCGGCGAGCAGTGCTCGCTCGCCTGCGCGGAAGAACTGGACGCCACCATACGGCGTGAAGGTCCCGGCACCGTGGCGGCCTTCATCGCCGAGCCGGTGGTCGGCGCATCCGCGGGCGGCGTGGTGCCCCCGCCGGGCTATTACCAGACGGTGCGCGAGATCTGCGATCGGCACGGCGTGCTCTTCATCGCCGACGAGGTGATGAGCGGCGTCGGTCGCACCGGCCGCTGGTTTGGCATCGAGCACTGGCCCGGCGTCTCGCCCGACATCATCACCTGCGGTAAGGGCGTGACCAGCGGTTACATTCCCGGCGGCGCGGTGCTCGCCCGCGGCCGACTCGCCGACGAGGTGAACGGCCGCGGCGCGTTTCCCCACGGCTTCACCTACAGCCACCACCCGGTCGTCGCCGCGGTGGGGCTGGCCGTGCTGCGCTACGTGGAGCGTCATGGCCTGGTGGCCAAGGCGGAAGCGGCAGGCGCGCACCTCATGAAGCGGCTCGGAGGGCTCCTGGACCTGCCCGCGGTGGGCGAGGTGCGGGGACTCGGCCTCTTGACCGCGGTGGAGATCGTGGCCGACCGCAAGACCCGCGCGTCGTACCCGAGCAGCGAGGCCACCGCCGAGCGCATCCAGGCGGAGGCGATGCGGCGCGGCGTGGTCGTTTACGCGTCGGGCGGCCAGGATCAGGGCGCGGGCGACCTCCTGCTCGTCGGTCCGCCCTTCATGGTTACCAACGATCAGATCGACGAAACGGTCTCCACCCTGGGCGACGCCATCGCGGCGGTGACGCGCGCGTAGCCGGCTCGCGTAGGATACTGGGAGGAAGGGAACGCGATGGACGAGACGGCGGCGCCGATCATCACGGGCGTGGCGAAGGTGTTCGATCTGCACGCGCTGAAGGACTTCGCGCCCGACAAGCGCGTGCGCAAGATGCTGTTCAAGACCGATCAGCTCTGGTCCGAGATCGCCTGCTACGAGCCCGGGCAGTCCACGGTGATGCATCAGCACCCCCGGGAGGAGGAGGCGATCTTCGTCCTCGAGGGCACCGCGCACATGTCCATCGGCGGGGACGAGGTCGTGGTGCCCGCCGGCGCCATCGTGCAGTTTCCCAACGCCGTGCTCCACGACGTGCGCAATCCGGGGCCCGGCCGGTGCGTGATCATGTTCGTGAAGGTCAATCCCAAGGTCCTGAAGGCGAGCGCGGAGGAGGCGGCGCATGGGTAGCGTGGATCGCTGCGACAAGACCCTGCCCCTGAACGAGATGATGTACCACGTGCGGCGCGACCCCGTGCTTCGGAAGCGCTGGCAGACCGATCTCGCCGGGCTAGCGCACGAGTTCGGGCTGGGCGCCGCGGAATACGAGGCCCTGCGGGACAAGGACGTGCGCCGCCTGCACGAGATCGGCGTGCACCAGTACTACGTGCCCCAGATCCTCCGGCTCTTCTTCGGAGCGTCCGCCAACAGCAATGCCCATCCCGCCCTCGAGGCGTACAAACGGGCGTACCCCGAGGAGAGCGCCCGCGCCGCCGAGCTCCAGGCGCGGCTCGCCGCCCGCGCGGCGCGGGGGGCCTGAGCCATGGCCGAGATCGTCGCCGCGATGGCCCTCACGCACTCGCCCGGCCTCACCGGCTGGTTCGACGCCGCCCCCGCCGACCAGCAAGAACTGGCGCTGCGCACGCTCGGGGAGATGCGCACGCGGCTCGAAGCCGCGCGGCCCGACGTGCTCCTCATGTTCAGCAACGACCATCTCCTCAACTGGCCCATCAACAACACGCCGGAGTACACGGTGGGCATCGCGGATCGCCACCTGGGACCCGCGGACTGGTACGACGAGTGGCTCGCGCTGGACAAGTACGAGGTGCCCGGCCATCCCGCGCTGGCGCGCCACCTCGTGAACGCGGCGGCGCGGCAGCGCCTCGCCCTCGCCTATCTCCGCGACATGCAGTTCGACGACGGGATCTCGGTGCCCCTGCACTATCTGAACCCCAGCATGCGCATCCCCATCGTGCCCATCACCATGAACTGCACGGTGCCGCCCATCCCGACGCCGGCGCGGGCCTACGAGGTGGGCGCCGTGTTCCGCGAGCTCGTGCGCGCGTTCCCCGGCCGCGAGCGCGTGGCCGTCATCGCCACCGGCGGGCTCTCGCACGAGCCGGGCGGGCCGCGCTACTTCTGGGTGGACGAGGAATTCGACCTCTGGTTCCTCGAGCTCCTTAAGCGCGGGGATCACGCCGCGCTCCTGCGCGAGTGCACCCTCGAGCGCATGGAAGCGGCGGGGTCGGGCGGCACCGCGGAACTGCTCGCGTGGATCCTCGTCCTCGCGTTCACCACCGGCCCCGCGGAGGTGCTCGCCTACATGCCGGCGATCGCCTGGCGCTCGGGCACCGGGATGGTCGTTTGGAACCAGATGGCCGCCTAGCGCCGGCCCCGATCAGGGCTTCAGAAAGAGGTCCCCGATGGCCTTCTTCGATCTTCCCAGTGAGGAGAGCATCCCTCCCGAGGCGCGCCGCTGGCTGGAGGAGCTCAAGCGCTTGCGGGGCATTGCGGAGATACCCGCCAGTCGGCTGGCGTACGTGTCCACGCCCTGGATCCTCGAGGCTCAGGTGACCGCCGAGACGCACTTGTTCAACCAGCGCTCCGGACGCTCGAAGTTCTCCTGGGAGGCCCGGATGTTCGCATTCATGCTGGTCGCCCACGCCCGGCGGTGCACCGGGTGCTTCGGCTCCTCGCGCCGAGGCCTGCTCGCCCTCGGCTTCGACGAGGCTGCGCTCGACGGCATCTGTGCCAACCCGGTCGGCCTGCCGCTCCCCGAACGGGACCAGCTCTTCGTGCGGTACGTGCTGCACTTCGCGCTCGACGCGCAGGGCGTTGCGCCCAAGGACTTTCGTGAGATGGGGGCCCAGGGCCTCTCGCCCGACGACGTCCGCGAGATGATCGGCTTCGCCGCGTTCTGCATGTTCAACACGATCTTCACGACCCTGGCGAACACCGCGCTGCGCGACGAGTGATCTCTCCGGCGTGAGCTGTCCCGCGTGCGGCCAGGACCTCCTTCCGGGGGCCCGCTTCTGTGATGGTTGCGGCGCCGCCGTCGAGGCGCGGTGCCCGGCCTGCGGCAAGGGCCAGCGCCCGCACGCGAGGTTCTGCGACGCCTGCGGCACGCCCCTCGGTGGCGCCTTGACCTCCCCGGCCACCGGCGTCCCCCCGGCCGTCGAGCGCACCACGGTCTCCTACACGCCGCGCCACCTCGCCGAGCGCATCCTGACCGAGGGGCGCGCGCACCGCGGCGAGCGCAAGGAAGTGACTGTGCTCTTCGTGGACGTGCAGGGCTCGACGGAGCTGGCCGGGGGGCTCGATCCCGAGGAGTTCCACGCAGTCATGGACGACGCGTTCAAGATCATGCTCGACGCCGTCCATCGCTGGGAGGGCACCGTCAATCAGTTCACCGGCGATGGGATCATGGCGCTGTTCGGCGCGCCCATCGCCCACGAGGACCATGCCCAGCGGGCTTGCCACGCGGCGCTGGAGATCCGGCGCGGCTTCGTGGAGCACACGGCACGCCTGCGACGCGACCGGGGCTTCGGCATCCAGGTCCGGCTTGGCCTGAACAGCGGACCCGTCATCGTCGGCGCGATCGGCGACGACCTCCGGATGGACTACACGGCTCAGGGACTGACCACCAACCTCGCCGCGCGCATGCAGCAGGCCGCCGACCCGGGCTCGATCCTGCTGGCGCCGGCGACGCACCGGTTGGTGGAGGGCTACTTCCGTGTCCGGCGGCTGGGAACCGTCAGCCTGCGCGGCGTGGCCGGGCCCGTCGAAGCGGTCGCGCTCGAGGCCGAGGGCACGGTGGTGTCGCGCCTGCAGGCCTCGCTGCGCCGCGGCGTGTCGCCCTTCCGCGGGCGCGAGGCCGAGCTCGCGGGACTCGCTGAGGCCTGGGAGCGCGCCAGCGGAGGGCGCGGCGAGGCCGTCTGCCTGGTGGGCGAGCCCGGAATCGGCAAGTCCCGGCTCGCCTACGAGCTCCGGGACCACGTCGGCCTGCCCGAGCCGGCGGAGGGCGCGGCCCAGGCATATGCTCGGGGAGCCGCCTACTTTGCCTTTCGCCCGCTCCTGCGGCAGCTGGCCGCTGTTGCGCCGGACGACGATCTCGCGACCGCGCGCGAGACGCTGCACCGTCGCCTCTGGGATCTGTCGCCGGAGCTGGCGTCGTTCGTACCGGACGTCCTGCCGATGCTTGGCACGTCTTGTGGGACCCTCGTCCCGCTCAGGGACGCGCCAGCCGACGGACGCCGTGACCGCGTGCAGGACGCGGTGCTGGCGTGGGTGGCCGCTGAGTGCCGGCGCACGCCGCGCATGCTGCTGATCGAGGACGTCCAGTGGCTCGACCCATCCTCCGAGGACATGTGCCGCCGGCTTGCCACCGCCGCCCACGAGCTCCCGCTGCTCCTGCTGATGACGTCGCGACTGCCCGTCGGCGGCACCCAGCTCGAGCTGGCCGGCGTGCGCGAGGTCCGACTCCAGTCACTGGGTGCGGCGGACATCGAGGCGCTCCTGGACGCGCAGCTCGATCCCTTCCCCGCCCGCGAGACCCTGCGCCGGGCCGTGACCGAGCGCGCGGAGGGCAATCCCTTCTACGCGGAGGAGATGATCCGGACGCTCCGGGAGCGCGGCGATCTGAGGTTGACCGACGGCGCCTACGATCTCGACGCAGAGGCCGCCGCCGTCGTTCCTCCCACCCTGCACGCCCTGATCGCGGGGCGCATCGATCGACTGCCTCCGTCCGCGCGCGAGCTGATCGCGGACGCCGCCGTACTCGGCAAGCGGTTCTCGCTGGCCCATCTCCGGGCGCTGACGCCGGGCGAGCGGTTCGATGAGGACCTGGCGCAGGTCGAGCGGCGCGGGCTCCTCGACCGCGACACCGGGAGTGGCATCGCCGCGATCCGCTTCCATCACATCCTTACCCAGGAGGTCGCCTACGGCACGCTGCTCCAGGCCGACCGCCGGGCCCGCCACCGCCGCGCCGCCGAGATGTTCGAGTCGCTCTACCGGGGCCGGACCGAGGAGGTCTGCGATCAGCTCGCTCATCACTGGGTCCGGAGCGACGGGTCGGTGGCCGCCTTGCCCTATCTGACGATCGCCGCCGATGGCGCCGTGGCGATGGGCGCCAACCTCGAGGCCATCACGCATCTGCAAACCGCGCTGGAGCTGGCAACGGTCCACACGGGCGCCGTCACCCCGCCCCAGCGTGACGCCCTCCGCCTCAAGCTGGCCGGCCTGCACTTCATCGTCGGCGAGCGCTGACCCTCCAGGTACGGGGGGTGTCCACGAAAGTGGGCGAGTCTCTTGACTTGTATACATGCTGTCGCTTAAGGTCGCCCCACCATGGCAGCGGTGAAGCCCCGAGCGTATCTGGCGGACTCGGTGTACACGGCGCTGCGGCAGGCGCTCGTCGCGGGGGAGTTCGATGCAGGCGAGCCCTTGACCGAGCACGAGCTATCGCGCCGCTTCAAGGTGAGCCGCACGCCCATCCGCGAGGCCCTCGCCAAGCTCGAGCGCGATCACCTGGTCCGGGTCGTCCCTAAGAAGGGCGCCTTCGTCCGCACCGTCTCGCACGACGAGATCCGGGAGCTCTACCAGATCCGCGAGGCCCTGGAGGCGCTCACCGTGCGCCTGGCCGCACCGCGGGTGGACCGGGAAGTCCTCGCCGGCTTCGAGGCCCGGTTCCGCGAGCTGGAGCGCCGCCCCACCCCGCCCCGCTACACCGAGGTCCGTCCGCTCGGCGACGAGTTCCACGCCTTCCTGGTCAAGCAGGCGGGCAATGACAAGCTCGCCGCCATGCTCGACCAGATCCGCGGCCAGCTCCGCTCGGTGTGGACGATGTCAATCCTCGGCCCCCGCCGCCTGACCGGGCTCATCCACGAGCACCTCGCCCTGATCCGTGCGCTCCAGGCGGATGACGTCCGCCGCGCCGAGCGCCTCATGACCGCGCATGTCCGCCGGGTTCGCGATACCATCTTCCGACTGCTGGACTGAAGCGAAGGAGAGCGCCATGACCACCGCCACCCCCTTCCGCACGAGGCTCGAGAGCGCCGTCAACGCCCGCCACAGCCGCATGAACCCGTTCACCGAGAAATGGGTCAACGGCGAGCTGACGCGCGCCCAACTGGCCTCCTGGGTCTGCCAGCACTACCAGTACGTCTCGCAGTTCCCGCGCTGGTGCGCCACCATCTATGGCAACTGTCCCGACGCCGACGCGCGCGACTTCCTGCTCGAGAACATCATCGAGGAGGAGTCGGGCACCAAGCACGTCGACCTCCTGATCCGCTTCGGCGAGGCCTGCGGCGTGAGCCGCGCCGAGATCGAGGGGAC
This sequence comes from Candidatus Methylomirabilota bacterium, assembly GCA_035764725.1. Taxonomy (NCBI): domain Bacteria; phylum Methylomirabilota (SeqCode); species Candidatus Methylomirabilota bacterium. Next base: position 53,235 of record DASTYT010000095.1, read on the forward strand.
GCGGCAGCTCGCGAGCACGCGTGGGCTCACCGCCTGGTGCTTCGAGACGTCCCGGAAGCCCTTCCACGTCGCGGCGGCGGGACTCCTGGTCGGCCTCGAGTCGCAAGTCCCGGGCATCTACAAGCGGAATCTGCCGCCCCTCACGACGCACTACGGCTTCTCCGACCACGAGGTGGAGTTCTTCGCCATCCATATCGAGGCCGACGAGGTGCACGGCGAGCGCGGTTACCAGATCGTCGAGCAGCATGCCTCCACTCCGGAGCGGCAGACGGAGGCGGCCGAGGCGGTGCGCGAGGCCACCGAGATGCGCTGGCAGTACATGACGGGACTCCATCGCGCCTTCGTCCTCAAGGAGGACGCCTAGGCGTGGCAGAGCGGCGAGTCGCGTCCCTCGCCGAGGTGCCGGCGGGCCGGCCGCTGGCGGTGGAGGTCGAAGGGACGCGGGTCGTCCTGGCGCGCGTGGGCGAGGCGGTGTACGCCTGCGGTGACGTCTGCGCGCACCGCGGCGGGCATCTCAGCGAGGGGAAGCTCTCGGGCCCGCGCTTGGCCTGCCCGCTCCACGGGTGGATCTACGACGTGCGCACCGGCCAGTGCCTCTTCCCAGCTCGCGGCGCGAGTGTCCCGGCCTACCCGGTGCGGGTCGACGGCGACGGCGTCTTCGTGGAGGTCCCATGATCACCGTGAAGCGCCTCACCCTCGAGGACGCCAAGGTCATGCTGGAGGCGGCCGAACGGCGGGCCCACGAGATCGGGGTCACCGAGACGATCTGCGTCTGCGACGATGGGGGCCATCCCATCGCGCTACACCGGATGACGGGCGCCCGGCTCACCGGGGTCGAGATCGCCATCGCCAAGGCCTTCACCGCGGCGGGACACCGCCGGCCCACTCATCGCTTCAACGAGCCCCCCGGCGGGCCCGCGCTACCCGGGAACGAAGCCTTCGGCATCCATGCGATGCACCCCGGCAAGTTCGCGATCTTCGTGGGCGGGTTCCCGGTGGAGGTGGATGGTGAGGTCGTGGGCGGGATCGGGGTGAGCGGGGGCAATGGCGAGCAGGATACCCAGGTGGCCGAGGCCGCCCTGGAGGCCCTGCGGCGGACGCTGGCCGGCCCCCGGCCCTGAGCGCCGGGCCCGCTCAGAATAAGCGCGCATCGCTGCTAGGCTGGAGGCATGGGAGTCCCCATGCGCCGGGGCCTCGTGGCCGGTCTCCTCACGGCGCTGAGCCTCGCGACAGCCGGCCTTGCGTCGGCGCAGTCCCTCGACGGCCCGTCTGCGGAGGCCCTGGCCGCCGTGCTCCGCACGCTTCAGGATCCGGTCGCGCGCGGCCAGGCGCTGGCCAACAATCCCGCCGCCGCGGCCATCGATCAAAACGTGAAAGCCCTCACCGGCTCGGCCGAGCTGGTCGACGAGTTCTACGTGCTGGCGGGCCTCGTCTTCACCGACCTCGTCCAGGGCTCGGGCGGCGATCTCACCCGCATGCGCCAGTCCCTCGCCGACGGCCAGCGCGACCCCGCCGGCTTCGCGGCGTTGCTCTCTCCGCCCACCCTCCAGTATCTGCACGACCTGGCCGGCCGCATCGGCGACCGGAAGCGCTAGGAAATTGGTAAGGGCGAACGCCTCCGCTATCATGGCGCCGTGGGTGTGTTGACCCGCGTCTGGCAGCGAATCCGGCGGCGGCGGCGGACGGCCAGCAGCGTGGAGCTGCTCCAGCGCGCCGAGCGATATCGCCGCGAGGGACGCTTCGAGGACGGCGCCGTGCTTGCGCGCGAGGTGCTCGGCCGCGAGCCCAAGAACGCGCTGGCCTTGCTGCTCGGTGGCTATTTCCACGCCGCGCTCCGCGACAGCCGGGCCGCGCGCGCCGCATTCCGGGCCGTTCTGGCGCTCGATCCCGAGCACCCGCGCGCGATGCTGGCCCTGGCTCGCATCGCCTTCGAGGACGGTGAGGTGGGCCCCGCCAAGCAGCTCCTGGAGAAGGCACTCCGCATCTATCCGGACTTCCCCGAGGCACTGGCCCTGCTGGACGCCACCCGCGCGGTGGCGGGGGAGCCGACGCTCGCGGAGGATTCCGCCGCGTCGGGGACCCTGATGGCGCGCCTCGGCCAGATCCCCCGTCCCGAGGGGACGCGCGAGTGCCTGCTCTTCACGACGGACGGTGGGCTCCTCCTGGCGCATCCCGCGACGGCTACCCGCGCCGCCCTCGCCGTTCATCTCGCGCGCGTCGCGACGCTCGGGAGCGCCACGCTGGCGCGCGCGGGGCTGGGCCCGCTGCGCCGGGCGTCCGTGTCGGCGAATCCCGGCACCACCTTCATCGCCATCGAGGGGCAACATGTCCTCGCGCTCACCCTGCCGCCCGAGACCACCGTGGCCGCCGGTCAGACCCAGACCGCGGACCTCTGGAAGCAGCTCGCCGCCGAGGTCGGGGCATGAGCCCGGAGGCGCGCACGGTGTCCACGACGCCCGAAAGGATCTCTCGCGCGGCCGCCGTGCGGAGCATACTCGGCAACCTGGCGCGGATCCCCGGAGTCCGTGGCGGCCTCCTGATCGCCTCGGACGGATTCGTGATCGCCTCGTCCCTACCCCAGGAGGTCCCACTGGATCCGCTCGCTGCGCTCGCCACCACGCTCGGACGCGAGCTCGAGCTGGGTACGGGCAAGCTGAACCGCGGGATGGTCTCCATCGCCTTCTTCTCGGCGGACGACGGCAGCGTGTTCCTGGGGCCGAGCCCGATGGGCTTCGTGCTGCTCCTCGCCGAGCGTCACGCCGATGTGAGCGCGATGCGGGGGGAGTTCAGGAAGGCGCTCGACACCCTGCAGGCCGCCTGGCGCGCCGGGGATCACACCGGCGGCCGGCTCTAGCCCGGGACCGACCTAGCTGACGGTCACCCGCAGGACTTCCTCGATGGTCGTGGTGCCCTCGAGGACCTTCTGGAGCGCGTTCTGCCGGAGGGTCTTCATGCCAAGGGCCAGCGCCGCCTCGCGGATCTCCGCAGTGGGGGCGTTGCGCAGGATCATCTCCCGGATGTGCTCGTC
>DASTYT010000096.1 GCA_035764725.1 Candidatus Methylomirabilota bacterium
ATCTCCGCCGGATGAAGTTCAGCGGCCGCAAGGCCGAGTACATCATCGGTCTCGCCCGGCTCATCGACGGAGGTGAGCTCGACCTCGTCGCCCTCGCGACGCGGACCAACGAGGAGATCATCGAGGCGCTGACCGCCGTGCGGGGGCTCGGCCGCTGGACGGCGGACTGGTTCCTCGCGCGCGGGCTCGGCCGCGGCGACGTCTGCCCCGCCGGTGACCTCGCGGTGCGCAAGGCGTTCGCGCATTTCTACAACCGCGGCCGGCACCTGAGCGAGCGCGCCATCCGGCGGCGCGCCGCCCGGTGGGGCGCGCACCAGAACCTCGTCGTGCACTATCTGCTGGCCGGGCAGCGCCTGACGCGGGCGGACGTGGGAGGCGGCACATGACGATCAAGGGTCTGTTGCCGATTCTCGGTCAGGGCAATCCGGGCGAGCCGAAGGACGTCCACCTGGTGGGCCGGTACGCCATCGGCGTCACGTGGGCCGACGGGCACTCGAGCATCTTTCCCTTCGACCGCCTGCGGCAGGACGATCCCGCCGCGGCCGGCACCGAGCCCGCGCCACTCACCGAGACGATGGCCTGGCCGCGCGAGATCAAGCGGCTGCCCGACGCGCTTCGCGTGATCTGGGCCGACGGGCACGAGAGCCTCTATCCCTATGGGGTCCTGCGAGGGCTGTGCCGCTGCGCGGGCTGCACGGGGGGCCATTGATGAGCGGCGACCAGCCGCTGCTCGACCGTCTCGCCGGGCTTCCGCCGGTCCCGGTGTCCGATCTCGTGGCGATCTTCGAGCGCGCCGGGCTCGCCAAGGATCCGCTGCTCGTCGGCCTGGTCGGCGAGGATGAGGAAGGCCACCCCGCCGTGCATCCTCTGGTCGCGGCGGTGCTCGAGCATCTCGGGCAGAAGCCCGACGCCACGTGCTATGCCGCGCTCCTGGAGGCCCTCACCGGGATCTGGAACGCGGCGGTCCGCGGCGCGGTGGTGGCGCGCCTACGCGCGACGGGGCTACCGCCCGACGACCTGCTGCTGCGCCTGCAGGCGCTCTCGCCGACGCTCGGCTTCCAGACCGACGGCGGCGACGTGGCGCGCTCGTGGATGTCGGATCCCACCGCGCAGGACGGCGCCCTCGTCCAGCAATGCATGGTCCGGCTGCTGCTCGCCCTCCGCGGCATGGCGGAGGCGCGCGCACGGACCCTCACCGAAGCCCCCCCACGGAAGGAGGACGCCTGATGTTCCATCTGCACGAGAAGAATGCGGAGCGGAAGCGCCTGGCCGGTCTCGTCGCCAAGAGCACGATGCGGGTGCCCGCCGCGTTCAGCGAGGTCGGCAAGCATGTCTTCGCCGACGGCGCGCTCAGCAAGAAGCACAAGGAGCTCACCGCCCTCGCGGTGGCCATCTCGCAGAACTGCTTCGACTGAATCGAGCACCGCGTGGAGGAGGTCCTCCACCTGGGTGCGAGCGACGCGGAGATCGCCGAGACCATGGACGTCGGAGTGCTGATGGGCGGGACCCTCGCCATCAAGTCGGTCCGTCACGCCTTCGCGGTCCTCGATGCGCTGAAGAAAGGAGCCTCCTGATGGTGACGATTCCCGATGCGTTCAAGGACGTCCTGACGAAGAAGAAGGCCTTCGCCGCCCTCGCCACCGTGGGCGCCGATGGCGCGCCGCAGGTCACGCCGGTGTGGTTCGACTGGGACGGCACGCACCTCCGCTTCAATACCGCCAAGGGCCGGGTGAAGGACAAGAACATGCGCCGCACGCCGAAAGTGGCGCTCGCGATCATGGATCCCGACAATCCCTACCGCTACCTCCAGATCCGCGGCCGCATCGCCGAGACGACGGAGGCGGGAGCGGACGCCCACATCGACTCGCTGGCCAAGAAGTACACGGGGGTGGACAAGTACCAGCACCGCCGGCCGGGCGAGGTACGCGTGATCTACAAGGTCGTGCCCGAGCGCGTCCAGGTGATGGGCTGAGGCGAGAGAGGGGCGCGCGCATCACGTGATCTCGCTGGAGTCGATCGCCAAAGGGTACGGGGGCCAGGCGCTCCTCCGTGACTGCTCGTGGCGAGTGGTCCGGGGCGAGCGCATCGGCCTCGTCGGGCCCAATGGCGCGGGGAAGACCACGCTCTGCCGCATCCTCGCCGGAGTGGAGGAGCCCGACGAGGGGCGGGTCCATCTCGACAGCGGGGTCACCGTGGGCTATCTCCCCCAGGAGGTGGCCGGGGGCATGGAGCGTACCGTCCTGGCGGAGGCGCTGTCCGGCTACGACCAGGTTTGGGAGCTCGAGGCCGAGCTCGAGCGGCTCGCCGAGGCCATGGCGCGGCCGGACGCGGATTCGGCCCTGACCGACCGCTACGGCGAGCTCCAGCATCGCTTCGAGGCGCTGGGCGGTTATCGCCTCGAGGCCGAGGCCAAGATGATCCTCGGCGGACTCGGCTTCGCGTCCGGCGTCGTGCATCGCGGGCTCGGGGAGTTTTCCGGCGGCTGGCGGATGCGGGCGGCGCTCGCTCGCCTGCTGCTCCTGCGACCGGATCTCCTGCTGCTCGACGAGCCCACCAACCATCTGGATCTGGAGTCGCTGGGCTGGCTGGAGAACTTCCTCATGTCGTATGACGGGACAGTGGTGATCGTTTCCCACGACCGCTACTTCCTGAACCGCATGGTCACGTCCATCGCCGACCTGACCAGCGGTGCCATCGACGTTTACCCCGGAGACTACGACCACTACCTCGTGGAGCGCGAGGCGCGTCGCGCGCTCACGGAGGCGCGCGCCCGTAACCAGGCTAAGCGCATCGAGGAGATCGAGCGCTTCATCGAGCGCTTCCGCTACAAGTCGTCGAAGGCCCGGCAGGTGCAGAGCCGAATCAAGATGCTCGAGAAGGTGGAGCGAATCGAGGTGGAGGGGGCGGCGCGGCACATCCACTTCAAGTTTCCGCAGCCGCCGCGCACCGGGCGCGTCGTCGAGCGGCTCACGGGGATCCACAAGGCCTACGGCGACAACGTGGTCTACGCCGGGGAGGACTTCGCCGCCGAGCGGGGCGAGCGCGTGGCGCTGGTAGGCATCAACGGGGCGGGGAAGTCGACCTTGCTCAAGATCCTCGCCGGCGTGCTGCCCATCGATGCGGGCGAGCGGGAGCTGGGCGCCCACGTCGAGGTGCACTACTACGCCCAGCATCAGCTGGACGCGCTCGATCCCGCGCGCACGGTCCTGGAGGAGATCGAGGCGGTGGCGCCCGAGGCTACTCACACCCGCCTCCGCACCATCCTCGGCTCGTTCCTCTTCAGCGGCGACGCGGTTGACAAGCGCGTGGCGGTGCTGTCCGGTGGCGAGAAGGCGCGCCTCGCCCTCGCCAAGATGCTGGTGCGGCCGGCGGCGCTCCTTTGCATGGACGAGCCCACCAACCACCTCGACCTCGCGTCCAAGGAGGTGCTGGAGGAGGCGCTCGGGGGTTTCACCGGCACCATCGTGTTCATCTCCCACGACCGCTACTTCATCAATCGCATCGCCACCCGCGTGGTGGAGGTGGACCGCGGGCGGCTCACCGACTATCTGGGCGACTACGACGACTACCTCGCCGCCAAGGCGGGGGCCCGGGCCGCGCCGCAGGCTCCCCCCGCACCGCCTGCGCCCGCCGCGCGCCCGCCCAAGGCTCGGCCCGTGGCGGCGGCGCCCAGCCGCGCGCCGGTGCCGCCGCGCGGCGAGCACGGGGCGGGCAAGGCCGACCGCCGTGCCCTCGAGCGTGAGGTCAAGGCCATTCGCGAGCGGCTCGGCGCCGTCGAGAAGCAGATCAGCGAGCTCGAAGGGCGTCTCGCCGAGATCGGTTTGGCCCTCGCTGATCCCGATCTCTATCGAGACGGCGCCCGAGCCCGCGAGATCGCGGAGGCGCGCCGCCAGGCCGAGGAGCAGGTGGCCTGGCTCATGAACGAGTGGGAGGAGCTCTCGGAGCGTCTGTCGACCGTGGCGGGACCGGCGGGAGCCGACGCGTGAGCGAGCCGCGCTTCGTCCCGCAAGTCGGCGACGACGAACTGCGCCGCGAGAAAGCCCGCGCGCGCGAGCTGCGGGCCAGCGGCTGGTGGAAGCGACGCGTCGCCGAAGGGATCTGCTACTACTGCCGCGCTCAGGTGGGCGCGCGGGCGCTCACCGCCGACCATCTGGTTCCCCTCATCCGCGGGGGCCGCTCGGTGCGGGGCAACATGGTGCCGTCCTGCAAGGCGTGCAACAACCGCAAGCGCGCGATGCTGCCCTGGGAGTGGGAGGAATACGTGAAGCGCCTCGCCGGCTCGGCGGAGGAATAGCGGGCGGTGCCGATGCCGCGTCTCGCCGCCCCGTCCCCTCGGCGCGCGCTCACCCTGACCGTGCTCGTCTCGCTGGTTGCCGGCGTAGCCTTCGCGCACTCCTTCCTCGAGCGCGCGGAGCCGCGTCCGGGCAGCACGGTGAAGGCCGCGCCGACCGAGGTGCGCCTCCGCTTCACCGAGCGCCTGGAGCCTGCCTTCTCCACCGTGCAGGTCACCGATGAGAAGGGCCGCCGCGTGGACCGGGGCGAGGCGCACACCGAGCCGGGATCACCCCGGCAACTCCGCGTACCGCTCGAGCCCCTCGGCGCTGGCCGCTACGCGGTCCGCTGGCGCGTCCTCTCGGTCGACAGCCACGTGGTCGAGGGCGACTTCAGCTTCCGCGTCGCGCCCTGACCCGTATCCTCCCGGCGTCACGCCGCCGTATCGAACGTTGGACATTGTCCGGCGCCCCTCGTCTCGATCAAATCGCCCCGGACGAATGATCGTCCCAATCAATCACAGGGAGGGGCGCGATGAATATGAATCGGATCGGATGGGGGCTTGCAATGGCGCTGGCGGTGGGGCTGGTCGCGGGGACCGCGGCAGCCGACGACAAGCCGGGCAAGGACGGTGGCGCGAAGACGGCGAAGGCCGACGGCAAGATCAACATCAACGAGGCCTCTCGGGCGCAGCTGATGAAGCTGAGCGGGATCGGGCCGGGCACGGCGGATCGCATCATCGAGTATCGTCAGGCGCACGGGCCATTCCGGCGCGTGCAGGATCTCGAGAAGGTGGAGGGCGTCGGCAAGGGCGTGATCGAGCGGAATGAGGGCCGCATGGCGGTGAAGTAAAAAAGCCTTTGCACGCCCATCGGCGAGTGGGTACGATGCTGTCAAAATCGATCGGAGCGCACACAGGCTCTCTCTGGCGTCTCCCGTCGGCAATTCCGCCGGCGACGACGTGATCGAGCCTCCTGCCGGGAGTCGGCGTCCGGTGCGAGGTAGTGGGCACCTGGGCCTCGAGTCGGGCCTCGCCGAGAAAGGGAGGTGATCCAGCCGATGTGTACCCCTACGGTGATCTGTGAGGTGGTCACCTCCTAAGGCCCTGTAGCACGCAGGTGGCCCTGGAGGACCCAGGAACCACCGGCCCCGACGGTCCCGCCCTTCACCAGCGGGGCGGCTTTGCAGCACGAAATGCCGCAAGTACCGTCGGGGCTTTTTCTTGTCTACCGCTTGGATGTTGACTCGCGGAAAGTCAAACGGCCCGCCGGGCGCGCCGGCGGGCCGTCATGGGTCGCGTGTGGCGGTCGCTAGGCCTTACGGACGTTCGACGCCTGAAGCCCCTTCGGGCCCTTGGTCACTTCGAACTCGACCTTGTCCCCCTCGGCCAGGCTCTTGAAGCCCTGGGCCTGGATGGCACTGTAGTGGACGAAGACGTCCTCGCCGCCCTCGACCTGGATGAAGCCGTAGCCCTTCGCGTCGTTGAACCACTTGACCGTACCTTGTGCCATACCTCGGTTCCCTCTCTCCTTGAGCGGCGCGAGGCCACCCGCGTGATCCCCAACCACCATGGCCGGGGCTCCCCCGAGCTCGGGGGAAAACAAAAAAAGCGCCTAGGAGGACCGAGGTCCTCACGGCGCTTCCGCTGACTACTCTCGAGTCGCTCTCACGTACGAGTCAAGCCGCACTTCGATTCCAGGTCGTGGCTAAGTTATCAATACGGTGGGGCTCCTGTCAAGCCCTCTCAACACCCCCATAAAGGACAACAGCCGGATCCCCCATGATGGGGGTCCGGCTGCTGCGGGGCTTGGGGAGCCCCGATCTGCCCTCTATCGGGAGGGGGTTCCTACGACGCGCGACGGACGTTCGCGGCCTGGAGCCCCTTGGGTCCCCGGCTGACCTCGAACTCGACCCGATCCCCTTCGGCCAGGCTCTTGAACCCCTGAGCCTGGATGGCGCTGAAGTGCACGAACACGTCCTCGCCACCCTCCTGGGAGATGAAGCCGTACCCCTTCGCGTCGTTGAACCACTTGACCGTTCCCTGAGCCATCTCTACATCCTCTTCTTCTGGGGGCTTATGCCCCCGGTGATACCCCGCCACCATGGCGGGGCGCCCTCCCGATATGGAGGACAAACAAAAACGCCGCGGGACCTGAGGTCCTCGCGGCGTCAAAATTCATGATCTGCGCTACCGGTGACCACAACCTTTGATCAAGGTACCCCATGGATTGTCATCGGTCAAGCCAATTCTTCGATAGCCACCGTGACGGGTCTCGAGCCGTTGCGCGTGCCGAGCCAGCCGGGAATGGCCATCGAGAAGCGTCCGGCCGTGCCTCCCGCCACCACCACATGGAGCTCGGCGGGGGAGGGGAACTTCGAGATGAGATCGTCCGGCTCGGGCTTGAGACCCTTGCCGAAGCGCAGATTGGTCCCTTCCCCGTTGTCCGCGTCCGGCAAGAGCTTCCGAAACGGCAGGCGGACAGTCTCGTGGAGGTGGCGCTTGAGATCTTCCTTGGACCAGCCTTCCTCCGCGAGCGTGCGGGCGTGCTCTGGGCCCACGACCAGCATCGTGTGGGAGTAGAGGGGGAAGTGCTTGATATTCCACAGACCGGACATGGACCAGCCGATCGATCCCGCCAGCTCCCGAGCGGTGCGGCTGGCGTGGTCGGAGATGCCATGGGGCGCTTCTCCCGCGAAGAGGGTGACCGCGCTCTGCCCGGCGGGAACGCCCCGCTCCACGGACAGCGCGGGCCACGGGCTCGCCTCCTCGAACTCACCGATGCAGTACGTGTAGCGTCCCGGATGCCCGAAGGTGGACATCGAGGTCTCCCCCGGCTTGGCGCCGCCGAGATTGATCATGATGAGCCGGAGCGCGCGCCCGATCGTGGCGTTGGCGCGAAAGCCGGGTCCGAACACGCCGAACGAGCAGTTCATGCCGATGCGCCCCCGGATCGGGCCGTTGACCACGATCAGCGGGGCCGAGAAGTGGGTCGAGGTGGACATGCCGTGCAGCGCGAACGCGGGATCACACGCGGCCTCCACCGCGGCGAGCACGACGGGCAGGTAGTCGGCTCGGCAGCCCGCCATCACCGCATTGATCGCGACCTTCTCGACGGTGGCGCGGCCGTAGTTCGGGGGCACTTCGCCCACCAGCTCGGCGCGATCGCGCGCGGTGCCGCCGAGCATCCGCTCCACGCGCTCGCGCGTCGGGGGGATCACCGGCAAGCCGTCCGTGACGCCCTTGTCGAACCAGGTCTCGAGCTCGTCCATGGTCGGGCCGCCATGGTGGCACAGCTCCCGACCGCGTGCCACACTGGATGCCGCATGAATCCGTGGCACGACGTGGCCCTCGGTGACGACGTCGAGCGGCACTTCCGCTGCGTCATCGAGATCCCCAAGGGCTCGAAGATCAAGTACGAGCTGGACAAGGCTACGGGCCTCCTCTCGCTTGACCGCGTCCTGCATTCGGCCGTGCACTATCCCGCGAACTACGGCTTCCTGCCCCAGACGTACTGTGACGACGGCGACCCCCTGGACGTGCTGGTGCTGGGCCAGGAGCCGGTGGTGCCTTTGTGCGTGCTCCGCGCCAAAGCCATCGGCGTCATCACGATGCGTGACGACAAGGGGCAGGACGACAAGGTCATCGCCGTGCACATCGACGATCCCGAATACGAGCACTACCGCGACGTCTCCGAGCTCCCGCCGCATCGGCTGAAGGAGATGCAGCGGTTCTTCCTCGACTACAAGGTGCTTGAGGAGAAGACGGTCGACGTCGACCACATCCGCGGCCGGGTGGACGCCTACCACGTGATCCGCGACGCGGTCACCCTCTACCGGACGAAGATCCTCCCGGGGCTCTCGCCCGCCCGTTGAAGCCGGGTGGCCCGCCGGCCCCGAAGCAAGCCCTCTCTTAACCCGTCGAAAGAACGCCGATTTTATGGGCATTCGGGACGGAATTCGGCGTCAACGGAGTGACATGTCAGTGAACAGCGTTGGGTCAGTGACGTCCATCCTCCTGAAAACTCTTACGTTTCTCTTGTTCCAACAACTCACCGATGCTAGATTGGGTCGAGGTAGAACTGTCGCGAACCCCTTACACAGTAGATAGGAGCGGCGATGCTGTTCAGCGTGCTTGCCGGGCTGTTCTCGAACGACCTCGCGATCGATCTTGGCACCGCGAACACCCTCGTGTACGTGCGCGGCGAAGGCATCGTGATGAACGAGCCCTCGATCGTGGCCATCCACCAGGCCGACCATTCCGTGCTCGCGGTGGGACACGAGGCCAAAGCCATGCTCGGCCGCACGCCGGGCAACATCACCGCCATCCGGCCGCTGAAGGACGGCGTCATCGCCGACTTCGACGTGACGGAGAAGATGCTCCACCACTTCATCAGCAAGGTGCACCGCCGGCAGACCCTGGTGCGCCCGCGCATCGTCATCGGGGTTCCCTCGGGGATCACCCAAGTCGAGAAGCGCGCGGTGCGTGACTCCGCCATGCAGGCGGGCGCGCGCGAGGTGTACCTGATCGAGGAGCCCATGGCGGCCGCGATCGGCGCGGGCCTACCTATCCAGGAGCCGGGCGGCAACATGATCGTGGACATGGGCGGCGGCACCACGGAGGTCGCGGTGATCTCGCTGTCCGGGATCGTGTACTCGAAGTCGGTGCGCATCGCCGGCGATGAAATGGACGAATCGATCGTCCAATACATCAAGAAACACTACAACCTCCTGATCGGCGAGCGGCGCGCGGAAGAAATCAAAATCAAGCTCGGCTCGGCCTACCCGATGGGAGGCGAGCGCCTCTCCATGGAGGTCAAGGGCCGGGACCTCATCGACGGCATCCCGAAGACCATCGTCGTCACCGACGAGGAGATCCGGGAGGCGCTGCGTGAGCCCGTCATGGCCATCGTGGACACGGTGCGCACCTGTCTCGAGCGCACGCCGCCCGAGCTGGCGGCGGACATCGTCGACAAGGGCATCGTGCTCGTCGGCGGCGGGTCGCAGCTGCGCAACCTCGACGTCTTGCTCCGGGAGGCGACGGGCCTCCCGGTCATGCTGGCAGAGGATCCCCTCACCGCTGTCGCCATCGGGACCGGACGAACGCTGGACGACATGTCCTTGCTGAGGGAAGTCGCGCATCGTTCCTGACGCCGGTCCGGCGCAGGTGTCATGACCGAGATCCGAAGTCGGGTGCTGCTCGCTGGCCTGGCCGCCTTGTTGGCCGGCGTTGCGATCATCAACATGGTGGTCGATCGCCG
>DASTYT010000097.1 GCA_035764725.1 Candidatus Methylomirabilota bacterium
GGCGAGGCTGCTCCCGAACAGCCGGATCAGGCTGTCCGCGATCTTGGCGCCGACCTCCGCGGTGCTGAGGCCGCCCGACATCGCCCCCGCCACCCGCGCGAGCGCCTCCGCCTCGCGCCGCCGGCGCTCCGCGTCCTCGTAGAGCGTGGCGTTGCGCACGGCCACCGCGGCCTGCACCGCGAGGCGCCCCATCGCCACGAGATCGTCGTCGCGGAAGGGCGGGGCGTCGGCGCCGCGCCGGCTGAGCGTGATCACGCCGAGGAGCTGATCGCGCACGATCAGGGGCTGCGACATCACGCGGCTCAGCTGGATGGCCATCCACTGGGGCAGCGCCTCAGGGCGCGTCGCGTAATCGTTCACGACCACGCCCTGTCGGCGTGCTGCGCAGAGCCCGGTCACCCCCTGGCCCATCGGGATCGGGTCCAGGAGGACCGCCGGGTCCGTGATGCCCTCGGGCACGAGCAGGTTGCCCCGCAGCACGTAGATGGCGCCGCGTGCGTCGAAGAGGCGCCCGGCGCGCTCGGCGATGAGCCGCAGCAGCCGCTCCCGGCCCAGCTCGCCCACGATCTCCCGGGCGACCTCAGTCATGGCCTCGATCTGCGTGCGGCGTGATGCCTCCAGCTCGAAGAGGTGCGCGTTCTCGAGCGCGAGGGCGGCGTGCGTGGCGATGGCCTGCGCCAGCTCCACCTGCTCTGCCGTGAACGGCCCCAGGCCCTCGCGTACGCTGATCACCGCGCCGAGGGTGTGATCGCCGGCAAGGAGGGGCACCGCGAGCACCGCGCGCTGCCCCGATTCCTTGATGAAGGCGCGGGTGGCGGGGGAGAGGTCGAACGCGGGATCCTCCAGGACGTCCGCCGACCAGACAGGCCGCCGCTCCGCGATGGCGAGGGCGGTGGCGCCGTCGCGCGGATGTCGCGGCACGAAGGCCCGGATGCCCTCGGCCAGGCCCTGGGCCGCGGCGATGCCGATGCGCCCGTCCGGCTCCCGGATGGCCACCGCGGTGCCGGAGGTGCCGAGGAGCGGCGACGTGCGCCGAACCACGACGTCGAGCACACGCTCGACGTCGAGCGACGCGGTCTCGCGACCGAGCTCGGCCATCACCTCGGCCTGGCGCCGGCGCCGCACCGCCTCGTCGTAGAGCCGCGCGTTGCGGAGGGCGAGGGCCGCGTAGCCGGCGAGGCGCTCGATGCTCGCGAACTCCTCGGCGGTGAACGGCGCCTGGTCTTCGCCGAACCGGCTCATCGAGAGGACGCCGAGCAGCTCGTCCCCCATGAGCAGGGGGTGCGCCATCGAGTGCCGGATGTGCAGCCGCACGTAGCGCGACAGCGCGAGGGACGAGGCGGGGTACTCGTTGACGAGCAGCCCGCGCCGCGCCTTCGCGCACGAGCCGGCCACCCCATGGCCGAAGGGCATAGGCTCCGCGGGGAAGCTACGCGGCGCGGTGGTGATGTGCTCGACGAGAATGTTGCCGTCGTGGACGAGCCAGACGGCGCAGACGGCACCGAACAGCCGACTCACCGACTCCACCAGCAAGCGCAGGAAGCGCCTGGAGTCCAGCTCGGCGAGGAGCGCGCGCTCGAGCTCGACCAGCTCCGGTCCCATTCGCTCGATGCTGCCACGCGGGGCAAAGTGGGTCAAATGTATGCAAAACTAGGCGCGTGGCCACCGTAGTCCCAACCCCCGTGGAGCGGCACGAGCCGGGCGTCGGGCACCTGCACGTGTGGACGGTGCCCGCTACCGCCGAGCTGCTGGAAGCGCTGCTGCGCGACCTCTTCGAGCGCCACTGGCGCGGGCTCACCTTCGGCCCGATCGTGCAGGGCGCGGCGTGGGAGCTCCACGCCGACGGACCGCCTCGGCGCATCGGGATGATGGACGGCTATCTCACCGTGGATCTCGGGCACTCGCACTTCCATCTCTGCCTCGGCGAGCACAAGGGCTCGGCGCACGCGCCGGTGTCCGCGGAGCTCGCCCGCCACCGGCGCACCGCGAGCGCCGAGCTCTATCGCCGCATCAACGGGGACGGCGCGCCCGACTCGTGGGGCCTGCGGCTCTGGAACGGCGCCGGCGAGCAGCAGATCACCATCCTGTTCCCCAATCCGTTCCTCGACGACGACTCGCGCTACCTGCCCGCGCCCGACTGGACGCGGCTCGCCGCGTGGGACCACGTGCGCGCGACCTATCTGGGCCTGCCTCCCGATCCCTTCGATCGGACCGGGTCTCGCTTCATCCACGCATGATCGCCGCCGTCGTGTCCGCCCTGCACGTGCTGACCCTCGCGCTCGGCCTCCCGGCCGTCTACCTGCGAGGGCGGGCGCTGCGTGCGCCGCTCGATGCGGCCGGGCTCGCGCGGCTGTTCACGGCGGACAACGTCTGGGGCGTGGCCGCCGCACTCTGGCTGGTCACGGGCTTGCTCCGCGCGTTCGGCGGGCTCGAGAAGGGGACTGCCTTCTATCTCGGCTCGCGGGCCTTCTGGCTCAAGATGGCGCTGTTCGCGCTCATCCTCGTGCTCGAGATCCGCCCGATGATGACGTTCATCCGGTGGCGGGCTGGACTCCGCCGGGGCCGGGCGCCCGACACCTCAGGCGCCCGCGGGCTCTACCTCGTGAATCACATCGAGATGGCGCTGGTCGTGCTGATGGTCTTCGTCGCCGCCTTCATGGCGCGCGGCTTCGGCGCGCGCTAGCCCTCGTCCTTCAGGCAATGCGCGCCGTGGGCGATGGCGCCGCCCGCCCGGAGCGCCGCCGCCACCAGGACCGTCTCGCCGAGCTCCGCGTCGCTCGCCCCCGCGCTGCGCGCCCGGCGGGTGTGCGCCTCGATGCAGTAGATGCACTGCGTGGTCAGCGCGACCGCCACCGCCATCAGCTCCTTGTACTTCACCGGCACCGCGCCGTCCGCCATGGCGGCCTTGTCGAAGGCCTGGAAGGCCGGCCAGGCGGCGGGCGCGAGGGTGCCGAGCTTGCGGAGGTTCTTCAGGGAAGCCATGTCGTACACGGGCGAGCTCCCTTCGCGCGGGGGAATCGGGCTAGAGGGCCTCGCCGCGCAGGCGTGCGAGCGCCTCGTTCATCGAGCGGGTGAGGGAGGCGGCGATGTCCTCGCGCTCCTTGACGTGGCGCTCGGACTCGCCACGGTATGTCGCGACCTCGTGGCGGAGCTTTCCGCACTCCGCCTCGCTCGACTGGAGCTGATTGCGAACCTTCTCGACCTCGTACTGCAGCCCGCGGAGCTGCTCGAGCTCTTGCTCGTTGGTCTCGACGACACGCTGAAGCCGGTGATAGTCGTTCAGGATGCCGAGGAGGGCGCTGAACTGGCCCTGGCCTTCTTCAAGCCATCGCGTCACCCGCTCGTGTGCCATCGGAGTCGCCACGCTGCTCATTCTCCCGCCTCCTTCATGAGAGACACCGCATTTGGTACGCGAAATGGATTGCTCACACTAGCCCGAGTGGAGGAAGCGGTCAAGATACGAGTTCACGATAGTGGATCGACCGCGCCACGCGTGCGCGCGCCGGCGCTGCGGTGCACGGCGCGGCGCCGCCGCCGTGCGGGGTTCGCCGCCGTCGAACCGCCCGTCACACAAGTCTCTTGTCGCCCTGCTCCCCGCGGTGTAGTAGCATGCCGCCTGCAGCCCACTACTGCGCCCGTCGTCATCCAAAGGGGGACTCGATGGACAGCCGTCTTCGCTCACTCGCCGAGCAGCTCGACGCCAACCAGCTCGGCCGCCGGGAATTCCTGCGCCGGGCGGCTGTCATCACCGGCGGGACCGCTGCCGGTCTTCACGCCCTCAATCAGATGGCCCACGCCCAGGCGAAGACCAAGCTGCGTGTCTGGCTCTTCAAGAGCTTCGTGACCGGGGCCAATGACGTCATCGCCAAGCACATCGAGACCTGGGCGAAGGAGAAGAACGTCGAGGTGGAGATGGACTGGGCCACCTTCGGCGACCGCGAGCAGAAGTTCGTCGCGGCCATCGAGGCGGGCAATCCCCCCGACATCGCCGAGATGAACATCTACGGGCCCATGCGCTACAAGGCGGCCCTGCGCGACGTGAGCAAGGTGGCGGGTGAGGTGGCGGCGTCCAAGGGCGGGCTCCTCCCGTTCGCCGAGCGCGCCATGAAGGCGGACGGCAAGTTCCTCGCCGTCGGCCGCTACTCGATGACGACGGCCTTCTTCATCAGGAAGGACATCATGGAGGCCAAGGGGCTCAAGCCGCCCAAGGTCTACGACCCCGACGTGGTCGAATTCGCCAAGAAGGCCCAGGACACCGCCAAGGATCTCTGGGGCTTCGGCCAGACGCTGAACCGCTCAGACGACGGCGACGGCTTCATGTCCAATGTTCTCTGGGACTACGGCGGGGGTGTCTGGGACAAGGATGGGAAGCCCGCGCTCGGCACCGCCTTCCTCAAGCAGAACATGCAGGCCCTGCAGTTCGCCGTGGACACGATCCAGAAGCACAAGATCCAGCCGCCCGGAGTCATGGGCTGGACCGACGTGTCGAACAACGAGGCGTACATGGCGGGCAAGCTTGTGACCACGAACAACGGCGCCAGCCTCTACTACGCGATGGTCACCAAGAAGCACGAGCTCGCACCGAAGACCCAGCTCGTCGTCACGCCCGGCGGCCCCGCGGGCAGCTTCGTGGGCTCGAGCTGCTACAACTGGGCCATCTTCCAGAAGACGAAGCACGCCGAGCTTTGCGAGGACATGATCAAGTACGTCGAGGACGAGAAGCGCTTCGCCGAGTACGTGCAGGCCTCGGTGGGACAGGCGGGCCCGGTGTACAAGGGCCGGGTGGACAATCCCTACTGGAAGTCTGACCCGAACTTCGATGCGATCCTGCAGAACATCCTCAAGTCCGTGAACATCGGCTACCCCGGCCCCATGACGCCCGCGGCCGCCGAGGTGCAGGGCCAGAAGATCCTCACCGACATGGCGGGCCGCGTGGTGGTGGGCGGGCTCTCCCCCGAGGCGGCGATCAAGGAAGCGCACGCGCGGGTGGAGGAGATCTACAAGATCCGGGGCAAGGCCTAAGGCCTAGGAGTCAGGGGTGGCAATCTCCACCGCGCGGCTGCCCGCCGCGCTCGAGCCCGGCACACGGCGCGCCGGGCTCCGGCGCTGGCTGGGGCCGGATTACCGCATGGGCTTCCTGTTCGTGGCGCCCATCGTGGTGCTCACCTTGGCCCTCGTCGCGTACCCGTTCTGCTACGCCATCTACTTGAGCCTCACGCGGAAGTACGTGGGCATGCCCCCCGTCTTCGTGGGGCTCGAGAACTACGTCAAGCTCACCAACGACGGCTTCTTCCGCCGCGCCGTCATGAACAGCTTCATCTTCACGTTCGGCTCGGTGGGCTTCAAGCTCGTGCTGGGCATGGTGATGGCGCTGGTGCTGACGTCCAAGATCCGCTTCCGCTCCTTCTGGACCGGCGTGCTGCTGATCCCGTGGGTAGCCCCCACGGTGGTCTCGGCGCTCAACTTCCTCTGGATCTTCGACTTCAGCCTGGGCGTGCTGAACTATCTCCTCGTCCGGGTCACCGGGATCCTCGACCAGGGGGTGGGCTGGCTCTCCGAGCCCAACACCGCCATGGCCTCGGTGATCGCGGTGAACATCTGGCGGGGCTTCCCCTTCTTCGGCATCTCCTTCCTCGCCGGGATGAAGGCGGTACCCGCGGAGCTTTACGAAGCGGCGTCGGTGGACGGCGCCACCGTGCTGCAGCGCTTCGTGCACGTGACGCTGCCCGGGCTCAAGAACATCATCATCATCGTGGTGCTGCTCTCCACGATCTGGACCTTCAACGACTTCGGCATCGTCTACATCCTGACCAAGGGCGGGCCGGGCGGCGCGACCCAGGTCCTGCCCGTCCTCACCTACGAGATCGCGTTCGGCGCCCAGCGGCTGGGGGAGGCCATCGCGGTTGCCCTCTACATGCTGCCCGCCATCGCCATCGTCATCATCGTGCTGTCGAAGTACATGCGGCGAGGGCGCAAGTAGTGGGTCGGCAGGGCCTCGCGCGGCTGCAGCTCGGCGTCTCTTACAGCTTCCTCGTGATCCTCGCGGTGGTCGTGCTGTTCCCCTTCTACTGGATGATGGTGACCTCGTTCAAATCCGAGACCCAGATGCGGAGCCTGGTCTCGATGTTCTGGCCCAGCCCCTTCGCGAGTGAGAACTACGAGCACCTGGTCCGCAAGACGGACTTCGTGGGCTGGTACGGCAACAGCGTCTTCGTCTCCGTCTCAAGCACCCTGCTCGCCATCAGCATCGGCACGGTGGGCGCCTACGCGCTGGCGCGGCTCAAGTTCCTGGGGCGGGGATTCCTGGCGAGCGCCACCCTCATCACCTACCTCGTGCCGCCGTCCATCCTCTTCATCCCGCTCTACGCCCAGATCCGGAACCTCGGCCTCGCCGATAGCCTGACCGGCCTCATCGTGGCCTATCCCTCGTTCACGGTGCCCTTCGTGACCTGGCTCCTCATGGGCTACTTCGAGTCCATTCCGGAGGAGCTGGAAGAGGCGGCGATGATCGACGGCGCCACCAGGTTTGGCGCCTTTTGGAGAGTGGTGCTACCGCTGTCCGCCCCCGGCGTGCTGGCGGCGGCGCTCTACGCCTTCACCCAGGCGTGGAACGAGTTCCTCTACGCCCTCGTGTTCATCACCAACGTGAAGCTGCGGACGCTCCCCGTCGGGCTCTCGACCTTCATCACCGGCGACGTCTACGGCTGGGGCTATCTGATGGCGGGGGCCGTGCTCACCACGCTGCCGGTCATCGCCGCCTATATCTACCTCCAGAAGTATATGGTAGAGGGGCTGACCGCCGGCAGCGTGAAGGGCTAGCCGGACGGGACCGCCCCTAGTCGCATTTCTTCATGCTGACCGCCCAGAATTTGACAGGCGCTTTGGTCTCGTTCAGGGCGATGTGGCCGGAACCCGTGTCGAGGTAAAGCGCCGACCCCGCCTTGTAAACCTGCTTGCCCGTCCGCGTGACCAGGGTCAGCTCGCCCTCCACCACTATCCCGATCTCGGGCTCGGGATTGATGTGGATCCCCGACGTGGCGCCCGGGGGATAGACGAGGAAACCGATCTTCGCGTTGGCGTTCTCGAGCACCACGCGCTCCTCCGTGTCGGGGCCGGTGCCGTGGGCGCTCCAGGCGCCCTCGGCGAGCAGCAGGAACGCGGCGAGCATGAGTATCGCGATGCGGTGTGGGGTCATCAGGTCTCCTCTCGATGCGGGATCACCGCTGGCGAAGCCCCGCCTCATGCCGCGAGCGCGGAGACGGCCGGCCGGCGTCCCGCCCAGGGCCGCGCCGCTTCGAGCTGCGCGGCAAGCCGGAAGAGCGTGGCCTCGTCCCCGAAGCGGCCGACCCAGTGGGTGCCGATGGGAAGGTTCTCCGCGTTCCAGTGAAGGGGCGTGGACATTGCGGGCTGCCCGGTCGCGTTCAGGATCGGCGTGAAGGGGACGAATGAGGCGGAGCGCCGGAGGCCTTGGATGGGGTCGTCCGGCGTGGCGTCGAAGCTGCCGAGTGGCAGAGGCGGCTGGGCCAGGGTCGGCGTGAGCCAGACGTCGCAGCGCTCGAAGAATCGGGCGACGTCCCGCGCCGCGCGCTGAAGGTCCTGCACGGCGAGGAGGTACTCGTCGCCGCTGCGGCGGCGGCCCATCTCGACCAGAGTCCAGGTGAGGGGCTCGAAGCGCTCAGGAGCCGGTGTTTGGCCGGTACGCCGGGCCCAGTCCGCCACCGTCCAGGCGCAGCCCGCGGCCCAGAGGGTGAAGAAGGCGGCCGAGATGACTTCACCGTCCAGGGCCGGCTCGCCCTCGACCACGTCGTGGCCGAGGCCTTCGGCCAGCCGCGCCGCGTCCTCCACGGCGGCGACGCAGTCCGGGTGCACGGGCGCGCCGTTGGCCGCGCGCCGCGTGAAGGCGACGCGGAGCCGCCCGGGCGGCCGGCTCACTTCGTGCTGATAGCGATCTCCTTGATTCGGCGCGTGGTAGGGATCGCCCGGCGCCGGCCCCGCGGTCGCGTCGAGCAGCGCCGCCGAGTCGCGCACCGAGCGGGTGACCGCGTGCTCGGCGACCAGGCCGCTGAAGAGATCGCCGTAGGCGGGGCCGAGGGGATTGCGCCCGCGCGTCGGCTTGAGCCCGAAGAGCCCGCAGCATGCGGCAGGAATCCGGATGGAGCCGCCGCCATCATTGGCGTGAGCCATCGGCACTAGCGACGCCGCGACCGCCGCCGCCGAGCCGCCGCTCGAGCCGCCCGGCGTGCGTCCGAGGCTCCAGGGATTACGCGCCGCGCCGAAGAGCCGCGGCTCCGTGGTGGGGAGGATGCCGAACTCGGGCGTGTTGGTCTTGCCCACCACGATGAGCCCGGCCCGCCGGTATCGCGCGACCAGCTCGCTGTCGTGGGGCGCCACGTATCCCTCGAGGAAGGCGGAGCCCTCCGTCATCCGCACCCCCTGGTACTCGGCGAGAAGGTCTTTGAGGAGGAAGGGGACCCCGGCGAAGGGCCCCGCCGACATCGGGCCGGTTGCCAGGCGCCGCGCCTCGTCGTCCATCCGCGTCACCACGGCGTTGAGGCGGGGGTTCACCCGGTCGATCCGCCCGAGCGCGGTCTCGACGAGCTCGAGGGGCGTGACCTCGCCGCGGCGGACGAGGTCGGCCTGGGCCAGCGCATCGAGATGAGCGAACGGATCCACGGAAGTCACCTCGCGGGGGAGTGGGAGCCAGGGGGACTCTACGGAGCCGGGCCTCGAGGTGTCAAGCACGGGAAGGCCCAAGGCGCGGTAACATGGTAGCGGTCTGGAGGGGTCATGACGCAACGAATACTCATAGCGGACGACCAGGAAGCCTCCCGCAAGGGCCTGGCCGCGCTCGTCGCGACCTGGGGCTACGAGGTCGATGACGCGGGCGACGGCGAGGAAGCGCTCGCCAAGGCGATCGAGGAAAATCCCGCCGTCGTGATCACCGATCTCGTCATGCCGAAGATGGACGGGCTCGGGCTGCTCAAGGCGCTGCAGGCCGAGCTGCCCTTCACCATGGTCATCATCCTCACCGCGCACGGAACCATCGAGACGGCGGTGGGCGCGACGAAGGACGGCGCCTACGACTACCTCACCAAGCCGGTGGATGTCGCGCGCCTGCGCCTGCTCGTCGAGAAGGCAATCGAGAAGGGCGAGGCCCTCCGCGAAGTCAATGTGCTGCGGCGGCGTGTCAAGGCGGTGTGGGGCCACGGCCGGCTCGTGGGCACCAGCAAGGCGATGCAGGCGGTGTTCCGCCAGATCGATCTCGCCGCGCCGACCTCCGCGCCCGTGCTCATCTCGGGCGAGAGCGGCACCGGCAAGGAGCTGGCCGCGCGCACCCTTCACGAGCTGTCGCCGCGGAGCCAGGGGCCGTTCGTCGCCGTCAACTGCGCGGCGATCCCCGACACCCTCCTCGAGAGCGAGATCTTCGGCCACGAGAAGGGGGCGTTCACCGGCGCCCTCGACCGGCGCATCGGCTGCTTCGAGCTCGCCCATCAGGGCACGCTCTTCCTCGACGAGATCTCCGAGATGAGCCCGTCGCTCCAGGCCAAGTTCCTCCGCATCCTCCAGGACGGCTCGCTCAAGCGCATCGGCGGCAAGTCGGAGCTGCGCGTGGACGTGCGCGTGCTCGCCGCCACCAACCGCGATCCCGCGAAGTCCCTGAAGGACGGGACCCTCCGCGAGGATCTCTACTACCGGCTCAACGTATTCCTGGTGCCCCTCCCACCGCTCCGGACGCGGCGCGAGGACATCCCCCTCCTCGTGCAGGCCTTCATCGAGGAATTCAACGCGAAGTACGAGCGGAAGGTTCGAGGGGTCGACGAGGCGGCCCTGCGATTCCTGGTGGGCCACGACTGGCCGGGCAACGTGCGCCAGCTCCGCAATGCCATCGAGCGCGCGGTCATCGGCTGCGCGAGCGAGCTGATTACGGGGGCCGAGCTGCCGGTGGAGCCGGGCCTGGACCCCGCGACGCCCTCCACCGCGGCGACAGGCGGGCGGGTCGCGGTGCGGCTCAAGGACGTGGAGCGCGACGTCATTCTCAAGACGCTCGCCTCGGTGGGCAATAACAAGACGCGGGCGGCCGAGCTCCTCGGCATCAGCCTCAAGACCCTCCACAACAAGCTGAACCGATACGGCGTCTAGCATGCGGTGGAGCCTCAAGACCAAGGAAGCCACCACCATCACCCTGCTCATCCTGGTGGTGGTCGCGACGACCTTGTTCCTCCACCTCGCCCAGCTCACCCGCGTGGTCGTGGAGGAGACGCAGCGCCAGGCCGAGCTGATCGCCAAGCAAATCGTGGCTCAGAGCGGCCGGGTGCTCGCGCGGGTCCCCAATGCCGACCCCCACGTCGCCCTGCGCTCCGACTCCGAGCTGCGCAACCTGCTCGAGGCGAGCGTCGGCTACTCTCCGCATCTGCTCTACGCCTTCATCACCGACTCCGAGAGCCGCGTCATCCTGCACAGCGAGCGGGCCAAGGAAGGCGAGCCCGCGTCCCGGCAAGCTCCGCTCGCCGAGCTCCTGTCGGTGAATCCCTTCCGCCGCCTCGACGCGTTGCTGAGCCGCGGGCGCACCTACGAGACCGCAGTGGCGATGAGCCTCGACCGCCGGCCTTTCGGCAGCGTGCGCCTGGGCTTCTCGTCGAGCTTTCTCCGACGCGAGCTCAACGAGGCGGTGACGCAGAGCCTCGTGCTCGCCGGCATCTCGCTGCCCGCGGCGTGGCTGGTGGCCCTCTTCCTCGCCAATCTCTGGCTGCGGCCCATCGGGCGGCTCGCGCGCGACATCGGCCGGGTGCGCCGCGGCGAGCTGCCGGCCCCGCTCGCGCCCGCCGGCTCCGAGCAGCAGGACGAGCTGGGCGAGCTCGCCTCGCAGCTGCAGCTCCTCGCGCAGCAGCTCCAGGCGGATCGGCTGCGCGTGATGTCGGACGAGGCCCCGTCGCGCGACCTCGACTCGATGAAGACCCTGCAGTCGCTGATCTCGTACTCCTCCAAGCTCGCCGCGCTGGGGCGCCTCACCTCCGGCGTCGCGCACGAGGTGAAGAACCCGCTCAACGCGATGATGATCCACCTCGAGCTGGTGAAGGCGCGGCTGGCCGCGCCCAAGGCCGATCTGGGCGGCGTGCGCGAGAGTCTCGACATCATCGGGGCCGAGATCCGTCGGCTCGACCGCGTCGTGAACGGATTCCTCAAGTTCGTGCGCACGCACGACCTCGCGCTCAAGCCGGTGGACCTCAACGCACTCGCGCAGAGCGTGGCCGTGCTCCTCGAGGCGGAGTGGAAGCCGGCGGGCATCCGCTTCGAGCTCGACCTCGATCCCGGGTGTCCCCGCATCTCGGGCGACGAGGAGTTGCTCCGCCAAGCGCTCATCAACATCGTGGTCAACGCCTGCCAGGCCATGCCCTCCGGCGGCGAGGTCCGGCTCGAGACCAGCCGCGCCGGCCGCGAATGGGTGGCCCTCGCGGTCACCGACCAAGGGGTGGGCATCGCGGCGGAGGACCGCGAGCGGATCTTCTCCCTCTACTACACGACCAAGCCCGAGGGCAGCGGCATCGGGCTTTCGCTCGTGTACCGGATCGTGCAGATGCACGACGGCGTCATCGATGTCGAGGCCCCCGCGGGGCGGCCGGGTACGCGGATGACGATTCGCCTGCCGGTGCGATGAGGGGCGCCCTCTCCGCCCTCGCCATCCTCGCCGCGGTCGTCGCGGCCGCGGGCTGCGCCACGACGCGGAGGGCGGTGGCGACCCCGCCACCGCCTCCGCCACCGGTTGCCTCGACGCCACCCGCGCCGCCACCGGCCACGCGCGCGCCGGCGCCTGCGCCGGCGCCGGCGCCCGCTCCGCCCGTGCAGCCCGAGCTCCCCCCGGTCCCGAATACTAAACTGCCCACGGTGACGCCGCCCCCGCCGGCGGCCACTGCGCCGCCGCCGGCGCCGCCCGCCGCACCGCCCCCCGCGCCTCCCGCCTCCCCGCCACCCCGGCGCGAGCCGCCGCCGGTGCTTTCGCCGCAGGTGACGTCCGCCGAGGAGCTCCGCCTCACCCAGGAGGCCCGGTCCCGTATCGAGGGAGCGGAGAAGCTGGTGGGGCAGCTCGAGCTGCGCCGGCTCGCCCGCGAGGAGCAGGACACGGTGGCGACGATCAAGGACTTCCTCGCCAAGTCCAAGGAGGCGATGGCGACGCGGGATGTGCAGCGCGCGTACAACCTTGCGGACAAGGCGTACATCCTCGCCGAGGACCTGTCCCGCACTTCGCGCTGAGCCCAAACGCCGTGTAAGGGTTACACGCGCGCGGAGCTCGCTGCGCGGTCCTCAGCGGCGGATCCCGTGGGGATGATCACCTCTAAATGCTCGGCTTCACTCGTTTTCTCCTTAGGTCCCCGTGCCCGTTGGCGCCTTGGCACGAACTCTGCCAGGAATCCCTCAGCCCGGCGATATCTTTGAGCACCGGAACGAGCGAGTGGGTTCAACCTAAGGAGGAGGCGACATGAAGCACCTCACGGCAGCCCTGATCCTCTGCGGCGGCATCGCGCTGCTTGCCAGCGCCTGCGCGACCAAGGAGTACGTCCGGACCCAGGTCGGGACGAGCGAGACCAAGCTCACTCAGCGGGTGGATGGGCAGGAGGTCCGCCTCAAGGAGACTTCCGACCGGACCGCCGCTAACGCCCAGGCCATCGACTCCAGCCAGAAGCAGATCCAGGGGCTCGAGGGCAAGGTGGGTGAGGTGGGGACGGTGGCCGCGGACGCCAAGAAGCAGGCCCAGTCGGCGTCCGAAGCGGTGCGGGACACCGACTCCAAGCTCGAGGCGCTGAGCACGCGTGTGGCCAACCGCAACAAGTTCGCCATGGTCGAGACGAAGACGGTGTACTTCGACTTCAACAAGGCCGATCTCAAGGACGAGGGTATCAACGAGCTCGAGGACGTCGCCAAGGCGCTGAAGGCCGACGTCAACGCGGTCGTCGAGCTTCAGGGCTTCGCCGACGCGCGGGGGACCGACCGCTATAACTACCAGCTCACTCGTGAGCGGGTGGACGCGGTGGCCCGCTATCTCGTGATGCGCGGCGGGATCGATGTCCGCCGCATCCACTCGGTGGGCATGGGGAAGGTCGTCCTGGCCGCCGGCGAGAGGGCCAACAACGACACCTACGCCAAGGCCCGTCGCGTCGACATCCGCCTCCTGTCGCCGCAGAGCTGATCCAGCCGTCCCCGAGGCCCCGCGCCAGATGGCGCGGGGCCTCGGCGGAGTTCTCCCGCCAATCTTTATCCGTCGGCATGTAAGGGCTACATGGGCCCGTGTAGCCATTACACCGGGCCGCTGCTTCCCGGTGCTGGGCAACTGTCTTGATTTCTTTACAATTTGGAGCGTGCCGAGCCTCGTCTCGCGCGCTTGGCATCGAGGCTGCTCGGCTAGAGCGGGGGGCGTCCATGGAGCGTACGGCACCGGGTTCCGGGGTGAGGGCTGCGGCTATCCTCGTGGTGGAGGACGAGCCGCACAGCCGGGTCGGTCTGGGAGCGTTGCTCGAGGAGCAGGGCTATCGTGTCGAGACCGCCGCCGATGCCCCCGAGGCTATTCGCCACCTGACGCGCTCGCGATTCGAGGGCGCCATCATCGACATCCGGCTGCCCGACGTCCGTGAGGCCCGCGTGACGGGCTGGGATGTCGCCGAGATTTGCCGGTCGTTTGCCCCCGATATGGGACTCCTATTCGTGAGCGCCCAGGGCGGACCTGAGATCGAGGCGCGCGCCGGCTCGCTGGGTCGGGCAGCCTTTCTCGAGAAGCCCATCGACTCGCACCGCCTGGCCGCGACCCTCGGCCGGCTCGGGCTCTGTTAAAGCCGCCCGCCCCACGAGGATCGGATGGCCGAAGACAGCTGGAACCTCTGGAAGATGACCGCGGTTGGGATGGTGTTGATCGTCAGCATCGCGGTCGTGACCGGGCTCGTCGTGGCCGGCTGGGGGCCGCGGGAGGGCGCCGTCCCGCACTCCGCGCCGGCGCCCACCCGGCGGGTTGCATCGGATGCGCGAAGTCCCGAGCCGGGTGACGTCAGCGACTGCAACCAGTACGCGAAGGCGCAGGCGGGCGACAAGGCGATCGAGGTCGTGAAAGACGGCGGACCGGGGGCTGGCAAAGGCGCGGCGATCGGTGGTATGGTCGCCGGGACCGCGGGCACGCTCTTCGGGCTCGACGACACGAAGAAGAACGATGGTCGCTACGTCGAGGCTTACCGCGCCTGCATGAAGAGGCGTGGGTTCAGCAGTTAATCCTCAACGAGAAGGAGCCAACGTATGCGGATACTCGTCGTTGCTCTCGCCGTTCTGGCCCTCGCAGTCACCCCCGTGTTCGCCAGCCAGTGCCCGTCCCTGATCAAGCAGGTCAACGATGCCGTCGCCGGCAAGACCGATGCGGACTCCGCCAAGGCCAAGAAGCTCGCCGACGAGGCCCAGGCCCTGCACGCCTCCGGCAAGCACGCTGAGTCCGTGGCGAAGGCCGAGGAAGCCGCCGCCGCCGCGCATATCACGCTGAAGAAGAAGTAGGCGCGCGAAGCGCCAGCTCGTTTCCGGGCGCGAGGCGCCCACACGCCTCGCGCTCGACGTGCGTCTGGGGCCGCCGCTCCATGTCCCTCAGCGAATATAGCGCCGCGCGTACTGCGCGACGCAGGCGGCCTCGAGCGTGGCTCCGTCCTCGAGGCGGCCGCGGAACCGCTCGACCGAGAGCGGCGACAGGTCCGGGTCACTCGTGCCGTCCACGATGAGATCGGCGAGCGCGCGCCCCGCGGCGGCCGAGAGTCCGAGCCCGCCCACGCAGCAGCCCGACGCCACGAAGAGGCCCTCCAGCCCCGGCACGCGCCCGAGCAGGGGACGGCCGTCGGCGGTCATGGTGGGAAGACCGCCGCGATGCACGGCCACGCGGGCGGTGCGCAGCGCCGGGAAATGCTCGCCGACCTCGTCGATCAGCGCGCGGAGCACGGAGAGATCGAGCGGCAGATCCGCGATCTGGAAGGCGGGCGGCAGCGTTGCCGCGTCCACCACGCGGGGCGCGTCCTCGTAGCCGCCGAAGAGGAGGCCGCCCTGCTCGTGCCGGACGTAGACGCTGGCCTCCACCATTCTCACGATCGGCTGCCGCGGCTCCACACCGGCAATGGGCTCGGTGACCAGGAGCTGATGGCGCACCGGCATCAGCGGCACGCGCACGCCCGCGCCCGCCGCCACCCGCGCCGTCCAGGCGCCGGCCGCATCCACCACCGCGGGGGCGCGGATCTCGCCGCGGTCGGTGGCGACGCCGGTGATGCGCCCGCTCCCGGCGAGGAACCCGGTCACCCGCGTGAAGGGCACCGTGCGTGCGCCGAGCTCGGCGGCGCGGGCGGCGAAGGCCACGGCGAGCCGCGCCGGGTCCAGCCAGCCGTCGTCGGGGACGTGCAGGACGGCGCGCGGCGCCCCCGCGCGGAAGTGCGGAGCGAGCCGCTCGGCCTCCGCGGGCGAGACGAGGCGCGCGGGGATGGCGAGCTTCTCCGCGGTGGCCAGGGCCTCGCGCACGCGGCGCTCGCCCGCGTCGGTGTACGCGGCGCGCAGGCTGCCCGAGCGGTGGTAGTCGATCGAGCGGCCCATGTCCGCCTCGAAGCTTGCGAAGGCGTCGCACGCCTCGCGGCGGAGCCGGGCGAGCACGGGCACGGGGTCGGCCTGGCTGGTGAGTCCCGCCGCGCGCGGCGAGGTCTGCGAGCCGAGCGCGTGCTGATCGAGCAGGACCACGTCGATCCCCCGCCGGGCCAGATGGTAGGCGGTGGCCGCGCCGAAGGCCCCGGACCCGATCACCACCGCGGCCGCGCGCGGGGGAACGCCGGCGGTGCTCACTACGTGGTGTGGGCCAGCCGCCCCATCGC
Organism: Candidatus Methylomirabilota bacterium; assembly: GCA_035764725.1. Lineage (NCBI taxonomy): Bacteria > Methylomirabilota (SeqCode) > Candidatus Methylomirabilota bacterium. The sequence goes on from DASTYT010000097.1 coordinate 15,867, forward strand.
GTGCATGCGGTGATGCTCGAGGGCGTGGGCGGCCTGTTCGTAGTCGCGCGCCTCGAGCGCGCGCAGGATCAGCTCGTGCTCGGCGACCGACTCGCGGGCAAAGCCGCCACGCCGCGCGTGCACGATCACGCGGTAGTACTCGTCGCGATCCCAGATGTTGTTGAGGATCTGCACGACCTCGCGGAGCCGAGAGGCTCCCCACAGCAGCCGGTGGAACTCGCCGTCCGCCGCCATCGCGCGGGCGACGTCGCGGGCGCCGCGGCCGGCCGCCATCTCCGTCTGGAGCGCGCGCAGCCGCCCGAGGATCTCCGGCGTGATCCGGTCGCGTGCCTCGCGTATGCAGAGGGCTTCCAGCGCCGCCAGGAGGAGGAAGCGCTCACGGAACTCGTCGGCGGAGAGGCGACGAACGACCACGTCCCGGTGCGACGTGATCTGGACGAATCCCTCGCTCTCGAGGCGGCGCAGCGCCTGCATCACCGGGATGCGCGAGATGCCGGCGGCGGCGGCGACGCTCGCGGCCACGATGCGCTCGCCGGGGGCGAGGCGGCCTTCCACGATGGCGCACCGGACGTCACGATAGGCCTGCTCCTCGCGCGTCTGCGGGCGCGCTGGCGAGGGGACCGGGCTCGCGGCAGCCCGCGGAGCCACGCCCATGGGCCCGGCAAGGCGGCGCCCGGCGGGCCGTGACTTTGCGTGGTCGCGCCGACGCCCCTCGCGCGTTGTCATGCCAGGCGGAAGCCCCGTGCCGTCTCTTCGTCGAGCACGGCCCGGCGCCCACGCAGGATGTCGAAGTCCACCCCGTCATTGGCCTGGAGGACGTGGTCGAGGTAGAGGCGGAGATAGCCGCCGGTGATGCCGTCGGGCCGCGGCCGCCACGCGGCGCGGCGCCGCGCGATCTCCTCGTCGGGGAGGAGCAGCGAGAGGCGGCGGCGCGGCACGTCGAGCGCGATCTCGTCGCCGTCCCTCACCAGAGCGAGCGGGCCGCCCACCGCGGACTCGGGCGCCACGTGCAGGATCACCGTGCCGTAGGACGTGCCGCTCATGCGCGCGTCGGAGATCCGCACCATGTCCTTCACGCCCGTCTTGAGCAGGCGCGCGGGGATGGGCGCGGCGCCCGCCTCGGGCATGCCGGGGCCGCCCTTGGGGCCGGAGTGCTTGAGCACGAGCACGCTGCTCTCGTCGATGGGGACGGACGGATCGTCGATGCGGCGCTCGAGGTCCAGCGAGTCCTCGAAGACCACCGCGCGGCCCCGGTGGGTGAGGAGGTGCGCGGAGGCGGCGGACTGCTTGAGCACGGCGCCGTCCGGGCAGAGATTGCCGAAGAGGATGACGGTGCCGCCCTCCGGCGCCAGCGGCAGGTCGAGAGCGCGGATGACGTCGTCGTTGTAGCAGACGGCGTCGCGGACGTTCTCGCCCAGGGTCCGGCCGTTCACGCTACCGGCGTTCACGTGGAGCAGGGGCAGGAGGTTCTTCAGCACCGCGGGCAGCCCACCGGCGTAGAAGAAGTCTTCCATCAGGTGCTTGCCCGACGGGCGCACGTTCACCAAGAGCGGTGTGGCCCGCGAGAGCTCGTCGAAGCGCGCGAGCGGCAGCGGCACATTGGCGCGGCCGGCGATCGCGACCAGATGGACGATGGCGTTGGTGGAGCCGCCGATGGCCATGTCGGCGCGGATGGCGTTGTTGAAGGCCTCGGCGGTGAGGATCTCGGACGGCCGCGGGCCGCGGGCCAGCGCCATCTCGACGGCGCGCCGTCCGCTCTCCTCGGCGAGGGCGAGCCGCCGCGAATCGGCGGCGGGGATCGCCGCGTTGCCGGGGAGCGTGAGGCCCAGCGTCTCCGCGATCGCCGCCATCGTGGACGCAGTGCCCATCACCATGCAGTGGCCGCTCGACCGCGAGAGGCAGGCCTCGACCTCGGCCATGGTCTCGTCCGTGATCTCGCCGGCGCGCCGCTGCGCCCAGAGCCTCCGTGCGTCCGTGCCCGAGCCGATGGCCTGCCCGCTCCACATGCCGCGTAGCATGGGCCCGCCCGTCACCATGATGCAGGGCACATCGGCGGAGGCCGCTCCCATCAGCATGGCCGGCGTGGTCTTGTCGCATCCGGCGAGGAGGACGACCGAGTCGAGTGGATAGGCGCGGATGCACTCCTCCACGTCCATCGCCATCAGGTTGCGGAAGAGCATGGTCGTGGGCTTCATCAGGATCTCGCCCAGCGAGATCACCGGGAACTCCAGCGGGAAACCGCCCGCGCTCCACACGCCGCGCTTCACCGCCTCGGCGAGCTGGCGGAGATGGGCGTTGCAGTTGTTGAGCTCGGACCACGAGTTGCAGATCCCCACCACCGGGCGCCCGTCGAACACCGCATCCGAAAAGCCCTCGGCTTTGAGATAGGAGCGGTGCATGAACCCGTCGAGATTCTTTGGCGCGAACCAGTTGCGCGAGCGCAGGGAGGGAGTCATGACGGGGAGTGTATACAATACGCGCGCGCCGCCTTCAAGGGGCGGCGCGCGGCGTATCTTTTCCGCGACTTCCGTTACACCGCGTGCACGATCGGCGAGCCGGCCGGGAGCTCCGCATCGCGCCAGTCCGCGCCCTTCGGGAGCACCGCCTCGGCGGCAGCGAGGCCGCCGTACGTGGGCTCGACGCCGAGCGGTGTGCCGCCCTCGGCCGTGACCTTGGTGGCGTCCAGGAGCAGACGCCGCGCCTGGATGATCGCGCGGTCGGCGGGGCCGAGGTGCTCGCGGCTCCGATCGACGATGGGGCCCATGGCCTCCTGGATCGCGCGGTCCTGGATGTTGATGCCGTCGATGCCGGTGAAGCTCTCGGTCTTCTGGACGCGGCGGTCCATGAGATAGTTGTTGGCCCGGTTCTTCCGCGAGCGGAACGTGGTCTGGTCCACATCGGCGGGGCCGTTGCCGAGCCGCCGCTCCAGCCGGTCCTCATCCGTCAACGGCCCGCCCAGGCTGTACTCCCAGTTGTAGACCATGGTGTTCTCATCGTCGATCGGGACCCAGATGTGGCCGGCCACGAGGGGGACGCCGCCTTCCGAGCGCGACGGGCGGATCTGATGGAACGGAAGGATGAAGTGATACGTGCGCACGTGGAAGCTCGCGTCGTCGAGCGGCCGCATGCCCGCGTAGCGATAGCCGTAGTCGGTGACGTCCACCTCCAGCGTGGGCGCCTTGCCGCGCACGAAGGGATTGTCCGGCCGGAAGCCTGCGCGGGTGGTGTCCGTGGTCAGGAGCCGGTGCAGGATGGGCGCGTGCGAGGTGTCGATGCCGCCCTCGAGCCCCTGCAGCCAGTTCGACTCCTGGATGACCTTGGAGACCTGGAGATGCGTGGCAGGCTGACGCGTCCACGCGAAGACGGGCGGCGCTGGCTTGTGCTCGGGCGGCCCCATGTAGGCCCAGATCACGCCGCCCTGCTCGAGCGTGGGATACGAGGCGATGAAGACCTTGTCGGTGAACTGCTTGTCTGCGGGCTCGTTCATCATGTCCACGCAGCGGCCGTCCACGTCGAACTTCCAGCCGTGGTAGACGCAGCGGAGCCCGCACTCCTCGTTCCTGCCGAAGAAGAGGGAGGTTCTCCGGTGCGGGCAGAACTCGTCGAGCAGCCCCACGCGGCCCTGCGTGTCGCGGAAGGCGATGAGATCCTCGCCGAGGAGGCGCACGCGCACCGGCGCGCCGTCCGGCACCGGGAGCTCGCGGGCCAGCAGCGCCGGGATCCAGTAGCGCCGCATCGTGCTGCCCATGGGGCTGCCCCGGCCGACACGCGTGATCCGCTCGTTGTCTTCGCGAGAGAGCATGCTCGATCCTCCCAGGCGGCGGGGCCGCCGGCGGAACCGGGGAGCGCTCGACCGTGGGGGCAGTCTACCACCGCGCGGGCGCGCTATGATGGCGGCCATGACCACGCCCACGACCGTCCCGAATCCCGCCGGGCAGTACCGCTTCCTGCCCGGCATCGAGCCGTTTTCCGCCGGCGCCGTCGCCATGGCCGGCCACGAGGTCGTCCATGTCACGCTGCAGACCGTCAAGCCGTGGCGCGACGGCTTCGCGCTGATCGACGCGCGCCTGCGCGAGGTGGCCCGGCCGCGCGCCGCCCTCTGCGCCATCGAGCTGCGGAGCCCGTCCCCGTTCTCCTTCGGGGGCTTCGACGAGTTCAACGGCGCCTATCGCAAGCTCCTGGAAAGCTGGAACCTGCTCGTCGAGGGCGTCAATCCCATCGCGCGCACCAACGTGGCGCCGGTGGTGGGCGCGCCGACCGAGCCGTCGCTGTTCGGCTTCTCCTACACCGCGCCGAGCAAGGACCCGGGCCCGCCCACCTTCGTGGTCGCGGGCTCGGGCGATCTCCGCGGCCGCACCGCCGCCGATATCGTCCGGCGGGGCGAGACCTCACCCGAGGCCATGGCGGAGAAGGCGGCCTATGTCATGGCCACCCAGGCCGAACGGCTCGCCGGGCTCGGCAGCACGTGGGCGGAAGTGACGGCTGTCGACATCTACACGCCGCATCCCATTCGCGGCTTCCTCGAGCGCGAGCTGCTGGCCGTGATGGGCCCCGCCGCCATCCACGGCGTGCACTGGTATCTCAGCCGCCCGCCCATCGAGGGGCTCGAGTACGAGATGGACATGCGGGGCGTGCGGCGCGAGGTGCGACTGGGGCGCTAGGGATGGAGCGACGAACCTTCCTGACGATGGTCCCTGGCAGTCTCCTCGCCGTGCCACTCGCCGCCGGGGCGCAGCCGGCGGCGAAGGTGTATCGGATCGGATGGCTCGCGATCAGCCCGCCGACTTCGGTGCCCACTACGAGATCCTCAGAGGCCTTCCTCCAGGGATTGCGCGACCATGGTTTCGTCGAAGGTCAGAACGTCATCATCGAACGACGATACTCGGAGGGCCGAGAGGACAGTCACACCGCATTCGTAGCTGAGTTCATCCAAATGAAGGTCGATCTCATAGTCGCCCCCAGTTCGGCGGCAGCCCATGCGGCCAAGCAAGCGACCAAGATGATCCCAATCGTCATGCTCGCCGTTGCGAGCCCAGAGCGAGAGGGTCTGGTGGTCAGCCTTGGGCGACCTGGCGGCAACGTGACGGGGACGTCCACCCAGTTTGGTGGAGAGCTTTCCGGCAAGATGTTGCAGCTGCTCAAGGAGACCGTGCCCAAGCTGTCGAAGGTCGCCATCTTATGGAACCCCGACAACCTGGGTTCGGCGGTCACGTTCCGAGAAGGCGAGATCCCGGCCGCGAAGGGGTTGGGCGTCGCGCCGGTCTCCCTTGAAGTTCGCGGCCCTGGAGACGTTGACCATGCCTTGACCACGATGGCATCAGCGCGGCCTGATGCGCTCTGGGTGCATATCGTCGGGTTTCCGTTCCGCGCACGTCTCCTGGAGTTCGCCGCCACGAACCGGCTGCCCACGGTTGCGCAGTCTTCGATCTGGCCGCAGTTTGGCGGCCTCTTGAGCTACGGGCCGGACAATGCCGATCTGTTCCGGCGGGGCGCGGCACTAGCGGCAAAGATTCTCAAGGGTGCCAAGCCCGCCGATCTGCCGATTGAGCAGCCCACGAAGTTCGAGCTGGTCATCAACCTGAAGACCGCCAGGGCCCTCGGCCTCGCGATCCCGCCGTCGCTGCTGGCGCGGGCGGACCAGGTGATCGAGTGACTGTGGCAGATGTGGTCGCCGGCCTGCCCAAAGTATCCTGTACTTGGGTCATCACCCACGCGAGCGGAAATGTTCGGTGATGTGCCTTGCGAGGCTGGCCGCATCGTCGCCGCGCGCCTTCTCCTGCCACGACGCTCCGTCGAAATGATCGTGTGACCAGTGGCCCCTGACGACCTTTATGCGGTCGAGGAGATGCGTCCCGCGCACGAAGATGATGGCGCTCGTCTCGCGCGTCGTGGGCACCTGCACCCACCCCCGCGCGGCGAGCGCTCGAACGTACTCCATCAGCAGCGGTTCGGGGCTCATCCCCCGACGACGAGTGCAATCCAAACACCACTCTGAAATCGCCGAAGAGTTACGGGGATACCAGACTTCGTGTGGCCACGAAGGCATCACATGTGCGGAGCAGGCTACGTGTTCTGGGGGTCGGGAGGGCGCAAGATTTGCCAGGTGTAAGTCGGGGCTGGCGCGCCACGTTCTATGTGGGCGGGATGGAGCACAGCCTCACGAGCACGGTCGGCTCGGCCTTCGAGCCCACGCCGTGGAAGGCCGTCCAAGGCGTCGCCGCCCGTACACTGGACAAAATCGAGCGCGCGAGGTGATCTTGAGCCCTAAGACGCTCGATGCCGTGCTCAAGCGAATACGGGAAGCCAAGGGGTTGAGCCAGCTGGACTCGGCGAAGCGGGCCAAGGTCTCGCAGGGCTATCTCTCTGACCTTGAGGCTCGCCAGAAGAAGAACCCTGGCATTGAGACCCTGCGGAAGATTGCCAAGGCGCTCGGCGTGCCGGTGTCGGAGTTGCTCGGATGACACGGCTGCGGAGAATTGCGGTTGCCACTGCCTCCGCGCTGCCGCTGGTTGTGCTGCTCTCCCGGGCTCTCCCACAGTGGAGAGACGACCCGGCGAAGATGCGCGAGTGCATTTCACTCGTGAATGGCCTCACGCGCGGGGACCTCACTATTGAGCCACATGAGCTCCGTCAAGAGCTTGTCGAGCGTGGGGTCACGTTGCCGTTGCCTCCTAGCCTTGCCTTCACGCCGCGAGACTCCGGGGGGGAGGCGGAGGCTCTGCTGCGTCAATACGAGTCGGCGAAGAAGGCGTACGAGGCCAAGTGGGAAGACATCAAGGACTCTCCAGAATATCAACGGGCCCGGGAAGCGATCCGTAACCGGCATCTGGACAAGGTATTAAGACTCTGCCTTCTCGGGCTCGGGATACCGAAAGAGCGATGGCCACAGTTGCGATAGCACGCCCGCTGACCCGCGCGCCAAGCTCGCCGGCGGGCTGGCCAGCCGCGCGGCGAGTTTCGGAAGGCCTAGCGGAAGCTGGTGGGCACAATTCAGGGCACAGCCGGACCTTGCATACCGAAATGGTGTCGTGTAACCTCGCGGAGTACCGATTCGGGCTCGTGGTGCAGCCTGGTTAGCACACTGGACTGTCAATCCAGAGGTCGCGGGTTCAAGTCCCGTCGAGCCCGCCATACAAAACAAAGGGTGTGAAGGGGGCGGCTTCGGTCGCCCCCTTCCTTCGCTTTGCCCAGGACGTCGAGCAGAGAACACTTACCCGGAGGGATCCATGAGCGCAACCCGGCTTCTCTCGGTCCTGCTCTCTCTCGTGTTGCTCGCCGGCGTCCTCCCCGCGCCGGTCGCAAGCCAGACCGCCACCACCCCGCCGACGTCCACGGACGCGGACGTCGCCGCGGGATTCGCCAATGTGTTCTACGTGCCAGGCAAGGCGATCACCTGCGTGGGCGCCGCGGCGATCTGGGTTGTGATCATGGCCGCCACCTTCGGCTACAACTACGACGACGCCACGCACTTCGCGGCCGGGGGCTGCGGCGGCAAGTGGACCGTGCACGGCCGCGACGTCCAGCCCGCGATCCAGTCCGCGAATCCCTGATCGAGAGATCGCCGAAGAGAATTACGGCGCGGGCGCAGGGCCGAGGCCGGGCTCTGCGCCCTTCGTGTGCCGGGACGCCAGGGACAGGGCGGCGCTATGCGGCCCGCCGGCGGCTCTTCGACCTGGCGTCGCTCGTCGAGAGCGAGCTCGGCGCGTTCAGGTTGGCTCCCTCGTCGACCCCGACGCCCAAACGCTCCACCAGCTCGCCGCCGAGCCAACCCGTGACCAGGGCCAGTCCCACCCCTGCGAACGAGAGTACGAGCGCTCCCGTGGCCGGGTGAAGCGGATCGGGACGACGCCAGAGCCAGCTTGCGAGGAAGAGGACCACCACCACGACGTTTCCCAGGCCGTGGTAGAGGCCGACGCTCCGGGCGCGAGTGTTCCGCGGAAGGCCCAGATAGTCGAAGGTGCCGGGTATGGCAGCGAGGAGCCCGCCGACGATTCCGGCCGCGATCATCCAGAACGCCAGCCCGTGCCACATGGTCTCGTGCGACACGAGGCCGATCACGTCGAACACGACGGCGGTGGTCAGCAAGCCGAGTGGGAACACGACGAGCATTGGGTGAAGCATGTGTCCGGCGATCTTCATCAACGCGCTCCTGACCGCGATGGTGCTGAAATCCATCGCATTCTCAAGTGGGTCCCTCGAGTGTTCGAGCATCGAGCGTGCCACTCTCGTAAGGAACCAAATATGTGGGTTCTCGCGAATCTGCAGGGCGCGCCTGCATACCCTCGCGAGAGATTACCGAGTCCTAGCGGAGGCGGCGGGTCAGGACGCCAGGTGGGCGCGCACCGCCTCGTGCCGGTCGGCCAGGGCCCCGCAGACTAGCCGGCAGAGGGACTGGAGCGTCGGGTCCGCGATGCGGTAGCGGGTGAAGAGGCCGTCGCGCCGCCGGGCGACAAGCCCCTGCTCGAGGAGCAACGCGAGGTGCTTGCTGGCATTGGCCTGCGCGGTGTCCGTCTCGGCACAGAGCTCCTGCACCGTGCGCTCGCGGCCGAACAGCGCCTGGAGAAGCGCCAGGCGCGTCGGATCCGCGAGCGCGCGGAAGCGTTGAGCGACCAGCTCGAGCGCCTCGCGTGACAGCGGTGCCTGGGCGCGGGGGCGGGCCATCAGTGCTCCCGCCCGGTCGGCGCCGCGCAGGTAGAGGTAGCCGGCGCGGCGCAGCTTGACGTGGTCGCCGCGCCCGCGGCGCATGTCGAGCTCTCGCCGGCCGGGAGACCGAGCGGCCGGTTCCACGGCATCCTCATGAGCACGTGCGCGAGGCCGCAGGTGCCCGTCGCCCCGGCGAAGGTGAGGCCCGCGCCGAAGAAGGCGGAGATCCCGAGGAACCACGGGTTCACCAGGGTGCCCAGCGCGACGCCGGTCAGCACCATGCTGCCCGCGATGAGCTGAACCTGCCGGTCCACGGGCAGACGCTTGCGGCCGACCTTGAGGGGCAGCTTGGCGCCGCGCCACGCAAGCACGCCGCCTTCGAGCACGCGTGACCGGTGGCCGGCGCGGCCGAGCGCCTCGGCGGCGATGGTGGCCCGCACGCCGGTGCGGCACACGACGACCAGCTCGGCCTGCTCGGGGAGCGCGTGCAGGTTCGCGTCGAGCGTCTCGAGCGGCATGCTGAGGGAGCCCTCGATCCGCTCCCCCTCGAACTCGATGGGGCTTCGCACGTCGACGATCACCGGCGCCGAGCCCTGCTCGCGCAGGGCCTGCAGCTCGATGGGGGTGATCGTGGCGGCGTCGGCCTCCCCGAGATTGTGACGCAGGATGGCGGGCATGTTCGCGGGCGGCGCCGCCTTCGACGACATGCGTGTCACGAGGGTTGCGCGATCCCGCTCACGCAGCAGGGCGTTGTCGGCCTTCTCCGCGCCGATGGTCGTCTCGGGCCGCCCGATGTAGTCGTGGCCCGGGTGCACGACAGTGGCGTCGGGCAGGGCCTCGAAGGCCCGGAAGGTGTCGAAGAGATCGGAGGCGCTGCCGCCCATGAAGTCCGTGCGGCCCGCGCCACCCACGAAAAGAGCGTCACCGGTGAAGAGATGGCCCTCCGCGAGCAACGCGAGGGAATCGGGGGTGTGACCAGGCGCGTCGAGCACGGTGAGGGTGGTGCCCCCCAGCTCGATGCGCGAGCCCCCGGCGATCCGCTGCGCCGGCCCCTTGAGCTTGGACGTCGCGTGGGCCAGCACGCTGGCGCCCGTGCGCTGGGCGAGCTTGCGAACACCGGAGAGATGGTCCGCGTGGGTGTGCGTGTCGAGCACATGCGTCAGCCGGAGCCCCCGGTCGGTCAGCGCCTGCACGAGCAGGTCGACCTGGTCGAGGCGCGGGTCGAGCGCGAGGGCGCTCCGGCTCGCCTCGTCCGCGATCAGGTAGGCGACACAGCCTTCCGGGCTTCGGAAGGCCTGGACTGTGACGGCGGCGGCAGCGACGGTGGCAGTGGGCATGGCGTCCTCCCTTGGCGAGAGAATATAACTAGTTAGGCATATAGTCAAGAGGTGATTCTCTTTCGGGCTCGGGTGGGGCGTGGGGAACCCACCGGGGGCGCCGCTGCCTCGGCGCGGCCCCGGAGGGGCCAACATCGTCCCGGCGCTCATCCTCCATGTTTTCGACTGCTTGTCGGTAGCGGGCGATTCGCTCCGAGCCTGGCACTGGTCTTGCCTATCTCCTCGTGATAAGAGACAGACCATGCGCAGCGACGTGGTGAGGCGATCGTGGGGCGATGCAGCGATAGGCGGCGCCCTCGCGTTGCTTATCCTGGTTGGAGCGGTTTGCTGCTTGGACCACGACAGCCCGGACCCGGGTGACATGGACCACCACGTCATGTCCATGGGACTTTGCTCCGTGATCGTCATTTCACTTCCCGGGCTGGGCCTGGGAGCTCTCGTGCTGGTCGGTCTGATTTCGACTCTTCGCCTGGAAACTCTCCTCGCGGTCCCGCTCACGGTTCCGAAGCCCCCTCCTCGGCTCGTCCGCTCCTCGTAGCGCCTGACGTCCGATCTCCGTTCGCCGGGTCCTAGGCAGGCCCTGCCCACGGAGGAGCGCGCGGGGCCCTCATCTTTCTCTCGAGGAGGGAGTATGCCGTCGGAAGGGCACGAATCCGTTCACGGTCGGGGCAACATCAGTCGGTGGTCGATCGAGCACCCCTACACCGTCATCGCCTTCTACCTCGGCGTGGCAGTGCTCGCCGTGCTGGTGATCGGCTTTCAGATGCCACGCCGGATGATGCCGTATGTCGAGAGCCCCATCGTGGGCGTCGTGTCGATGATGCCGGGTCTCTCGGCCGAGGAGATGGAGATCTACTTCTCCAAGCCCATCGAGGAACGGATGGTGGACCTCAAGAATGTCCACTTCGTGCGCTCTACGTCTCAGGAAGCCTTCTCCATCGTGAGCGTCGAGTTCTGGTACGGGACGGACATGAAGAAGGCCCTCTTCGACGTCCAGTCGCTGATGAACGTAGTCCAGGCCGACCTGCCGATGACCGGCGCCAACCTCAAGCCTTCCTGGGTGCTGGCCATCGACCCGCTGAACATCCCCGTGTTGACGCTGGCCGTCAGGGGCGACGGGTATGACCCCGTCCAGCTCCGGACCCTTGTCGAGAACGAAATCGTGAATCGGCTGAAGGTCGTCAAGGACGTGTATTCGGTGGTGCCGTTCGGCGGGCAGAAGCTGCAGATGCAGGTGGTGGTCGATCGCGACCGGCTGGCCGCGTACAAGCTGACGCCGCTCGATGTTCGGAATGCCCTCGACACGCAGAACGTGTCGCGGCCGGCCGGCACGCTGACCCACGGGGATCGCGAGACCCTGGTGCGCAGCGACTTCCGCGCCCGCGGACCGGAGGAGATCGCCGCCTATCCGATCGCCAGCATGGACGGCCGCTCGGTGTACCTGCGCGACGTCGCGGAAGTCATGGAGACGCCGCGCGAGCAGCGAAGCTTGTACCGGCTCAACGGCAAGCCGGCGGTCGAGATCTCCATCGTCCAGCAGCCGGATGCGAGCTCCGTTCGCGTGATCGAGGGTGTCAAGGCGAAGCTCGAAGAGATCCAGGGGGACTTTCCGCGCCTGTCCTTCGAGGTGGCCTACGACAATTCCACCTTCGTGGGCTTTCTCATGGAGAACATGGTCGAGGAGCTGGCGCTGGCGGTCCTCCTCACCGGGCTCGTGGTGCTCTTCTTTCTCGGCAACGTGCGTGGCACGCTCATCTCCGTCATCACCATCCCAGTGTCTCTCGGCATGGCCCTTCTCGCCATGGTTCCGCTCGGGATGACGCTCAATAGCTCGACCCTGATCGGCCTCCTCCTGTCCATCGGCCGGCTCGTCGACGACTCGATCATCGACCTCCACTCGATCGAGCGGCATCTGCGGATGGGCAAGTCGCCGAAGGAGGCCACGGTCGACGGCATCACCGAGGTCCGCCTGGCGGTGCTCGCGATCACCTTCATGCTCTGCGTGGCACTCCTGCCCCTGGCCTTTTCCGGCGGCATCGTCCAGTTCATGTTCGAGGGCATCGTCTGGGCCATCATCCTGGCCCTCCTGTCCTCGGCCCTGGTGTCCTTCACCCTGACCGCGCTGCTGGCCGCCAACCTGTTGCGCCCCCATCACGAGGGGGCGGCCAAGCGGCGAAGCCTGCTCGAGCGGCGGGTGCTCGACCCCTCCCAGCGATTCCTCGATCGGGTTGAAGCTCGCTACCAGGGGAGCCTCGGCTGGGCCATCCGGAACCGGTTCACCGTGTTCGCCGCGGCCGCCGCCGTCGTCCTCGTCGGCGTGGCCCTCTACCCGCGCATCGGCAGCGAAATGATGCCGCTGGCGGACGTGTCCCAGGCCTTCGTCCAGCTCGAGGCGACCCCGGGCACGTCATTTGCGCGCACGGCAGAGATCGCCGGTCAGATCGAGCAGCTCCTGCTGAAGCAGCCGGAGATCGTCAAGGTGTCCGCCGAGATCGGCTTCGAGCCCGGCGGCACGTACTTCACCGGCTACAGCATGGGCTCGGTGAACTCCGCATTCATGATGCTCACGCTCGTCGACTCCTCGAAGCGCAAGCGGGACATCTGGCAGGTGATGGACGGGGTCCGGGACGCCGCGCTACGAACCATACCCGGCATCCGACGCCTCACCATCAAGGAGATGGGCGCCGACGTCATGGCTTCGAGCGCCGCGCCCGTCCAGGTGATCCTCTTCGGGACCGATCTCGAGAGGCTCTCGGCGCTCGGCGAGCAGGCGGGGAAGCTGGCCGAGGGCATCCCCGGCTTTCACCAGGTCACCACGTCCTGGTCGCAGAGCCTGCCCCAGTTCCACGTCGTCGTGGATCGCGCCCGCGCCCAGGAGATCGGACTCACCGTCGGCGAGGTGGCCGATCAGACCTACTACGCGCTCAAGGGCGGCCTCACCAGCGAGTTCTACCGCCTGGACAACAAGCGCCAGTTCACCGTCCTGGTTCGCTATCGGGAGGACCAGCGACGCGACCGGGCCGACCTGGAGCAGGTGAAGGTCGTGGGGAAGAAGGGCGAAGTCGTGCCTCTCAATTCGGTGGCGCGGGTGGAGGAGCGCTTGGGCCCCACCCTCATCGAGCACGATAACTTTCGCCGGGTGGTCTCCGTTCTCGGCTACTACCGCAAGGGCGGGCCGCCGAGCATGGACCTGTCCATGGACCTGTTGATGGCAACCCATGGAAAGCTCGAGCTCCCTCCCGGCTACGGCGTCGAGCTGCGCGGGGATATGACCCAGATGGAGGAATCCTTCCAGCGGCTGCTCCGCGGGCTCTACCTTGCCGTCATCTTCATGTTCCTGCTCCTGGTCGCGCAGTTCCGGAGCCTGATCGAGCCGTTCAACATGATGTTTTCGCTTTCCTTGATGCTCACCGGCATCCTGGGCGGACTCCTGCTGGCGCACCAGACCTTCTCCACCGTTTCCATCCTCGCGGTGGTGATCCTCACCGGGATGATGATGACCGTCGCGGTCCTCATGATCGACCTCGTCCTGCGGCTGCGCGCGGAGGGCATGCCGCGCGATGAAGCGATCCTGACGGCGGCGCCCATCCGGCTGCGGCCCATCGTGATGACCTCGCTCATCAGCATCGTGGTACTGACGCCCGTGGCCTTCTTCCCGAGGACGGGGATCGACGCCTACGCGCCCCTGGCCACCGTTTCCATCGGCGGGCTGGCCGTCGGCACGGTGCTCGCCCTCTACGTGGTGCCGGTGCTCCACACCTATACCGACGATCTGGCCAACCGTGCTCGCGCCGCCGTGCGCCGGTGGCGCCGTAGAGAGAGGGAGGCGCCATGAGCTCACGTGCGGGGAGCGGGTCGGCGGTTCTCAAGGTCGTGATGCTGGTCGTGCTGATTGCCGTAGGCTCGTGGGCTGTCCGCGCGAACCTCAAGCCGGATCGTCCGGCGATGGACGTGAGCATGCGGGTGACGTCGGGCAACACGCCCTTCCCGGTGTCCCTCGCGGCGGTCGAGCGTGGCCCCATCGTCGGGACGGTCGTGTACACGGGGAGCGTGGCGCCGTTCAACGAGGAAGACGTCTTTCCACGGGTTACCGGCCGCATCGTCGAGATGCCCGTCTATCCGGGCGATGCGGTGCGGCCGGGTCAGGTGGTCGCGCGGCTCGACAGCGTGGAGCTCTCGAGCCGCGTGCGGGAGGCCGAGGCGGCGCTGGCCACAGCTCAGGCGAGTCGAGCGCAGATGGAGGCCGACCTGGTCGCGGCGCGGTACACGGTGGCCCAGATGGAGAAGGAGCTCGCCATGGTCGACGCCGACCTGAGCTACGCGCGTTCCCAGGTCGCCCGCACCGAACGCCTCTACAACACCGGCGCCGTCTCCCGACAGGAGTACGAGAGCGACCGGGCGCTGGCAGCATCCACCGGCGCCAAACGCGATGCCGCCGCTGCCAAGCTCGAGCAAGCCCGGGCGAGCGAGATCGCGGCACGGAAGAAGCTCGAGGCGGCGGACTCCATGGTCTCGCAGAGCCAGGCGGTTTTGCGCACCGCGACCATAGTTCGCGACTACGTGGAGATCACCACGCCCAACGCGGGCTACGTGGTGAAGCGTCTCGTGGCGCCGGGCGTCCTCGTCCAGCCCGGGATGGCCATCCTCAAGGTCGCCCAGGTGGATCGCGTCCGGCTTCAAGCCAACGTCGGGGAGAAGGACGTGGCGTCCATCCGGGTCGGCTCGCCGGTGACGGTGACGACGACGGCCGCCGGCCAGCCTCCCATCGTCGCGCGCGTCACCGCGGTCTTCCCCTTCGTGGACCAGGGACCGCGGACGGCGGTGGTTGAGGCCCTCGTGAACAATCCCGGCCGCCGGTTCCTGCCGGGCCAGTACGTGAGCATGCAGTTCGTGACCGGCGAGCGAAAACAGGCGCTCACGGTTCCCCGCGGGGCGGTTAGCCGAATGGGCGGGAAGGGGACGATATGGGTGGTGAAGGATGGACGGGCCGAGCCCCAGCCGGTGACCACCGGGCTGGAAGGCCCCGAGCGGGTGGAGATCTCCCAGGGGCTCACGGGGGACGAACGGATCGTCCTCCGTGGTCACGAGGGGCTCTATGCCGGCGCGCGGGTCAGCGAGGCCTCGGGCGCCGCAACGGGCAGTCCGGACGAGTCCGGTTCGCAGAAGACGATGCCGGACATGCCCGGGATGCCGGGCATGAAAGGCGCAGACCCGGTCGCCACGCCAAAGGAGGGGGATCATGTCGGCCATTAGGGTCGCTGAGAGCCGTCTTGCTTGCTACCTTTCCGCCGGCGGGATGACGATCGCCGTGCTGCTGCTCGTCGTCTCCGTCGCCGCCCAGCCGCTGCCGCGGATCGAGGGCCCATTGACGGTCGACCAGGCGGTGGACCTCGCGCGAGCGAGGAATCTGCGGCTCAAGGCCGCGAACGCCGACGCGCGCGTGATGGATTCCATGCGCCGCGAAGCCCTGGCGCCCTTCTGGCCGCAACTCTCCGCCAACGGCTATTTCAATGACCAGCGGATGGCGCCGAACGTGTTCACCTCCGTCGGAAACACCATGGCCCGTAACTACCAGGTCTTCAATGCGGATCAGACCAAGGACGCCAACTTTACCGCCATGTACCCCCTCTTCTCCGGGGGCCGCGACTACTACGGGTACCAGGCGGCGGCCCGGCGAGCCGAGGCGGGAGAGGAGATGCGGCGGGGGACAGAGGTCGACGTGGCGATGCAGGCGCGGCTCGACTACATTGCCGCGCTCCGCGAAGGCGAGAATCTGCGCGTGACCGGCGATCTGGTGCGCGGCATCGTGGAACGCCTGCGGGTAAGCCGAGAAGCCTTCGAGGCCGGCCGCGTCCCACGCTTCTACCTACTGCGGGATGAGGCCGAGCACGCCAACGCCATCCAGATGGAAGCCATGGCGCAAAGTCGGACGGAGCAGGCGCTGGTCGCGCTCAAGACGACCCTTGGCGTGGACCTCTCCTCGCCGATCACGCTGACCGATCGGCTGGAGTACGCCCCAGTATCCGTGTTCGTCGACGAGGGGATCCGGCAGGCGAGCGAGGCCCACCCCGAGATCAAGGCTGTCATCAAACAGCGGGAGGCGGCGCAGGCCGAGGTGCGCTCCGCTTACGGCAACTATTTCCCGCAGGTGGGGCTGAGCTACATGTACGACGGCCAGTGGCTCAAGAACCGAAATGAAAACTCCACGACGGCGAACGGACATTCCGTCGGTGTCGTGGTGACGCTGCCGCTCTTCGACGGGTTTCTCCGCGAGAACGCGCTGAAGACGGCCAAGGCCAAGCTCGAGCGGGCCGAGCACGCCGAAGGGCTAATGCGCCAGCAGATCGCCCGAGACGTCAACCAGGCCGCCCTGATGCTGCGGGCGGCCCAGAAGAGCGTGGAGGCCAGCGAGAAGGGTCTCACGCAGGCGGAAGAGGAGTTCCGCGTCGTCAAGGAGCGTTTCGAGAGCGGGCGGGGGATACAGCTCGAGATCCTGGACGCGCAGGTGAGCGTCACCCGCGCACGGTTCAACTCGGTCTCGTCGCTCGCCGAGTTCAACAGCGCCCTGGCCATGTGGCTCAGGGCGACGGGCCGGGTCCGCTGACCCTGGCAATCATCAACCACGGAGGACGACATGAACCGAGCAGGCCGCATTCTTGCTGGAGCTCTGGTGTTGACCTTCGTCATCGGCGCCACGGCATGGGGCGAGCAGAAGGTGACGATCACGCGGGAGGAGAACAAACCGAAGAACGTCGACGTCAAGGTCGGCGAGGACGTGCGCTTCATCAACTTTTCGGCGCAGACGGCCCACGTGTGGTTCGGCGGGGAGGACGCGCCGCGGTTCTTCGTGCCTGCCGGCAGCGGGGGCGCCAAGGTGAAGTTCGAGAAGCCCGGCACCTACGAGTATTCGGTGCACATCACGGGTGGCAAGGTCCACGCCCACACGGGAAGCGTGGTCGTGAAGTAAGCGGCGAACCGACAGCAGGAGGGGGCACAACGGCGTGTCACAATTGCTAGCGCAGGAGGTGGCGATGCGTGCGAGGAGAAGTGCCCTGGTCGGATGGCTGGGCGGGTTGGCGTCCGGCCGCGTCGTAGGATGGATCCCATGACGAGCCATTCCGAGCACCGGCATAGCCATGCCCCGCGGGCGACGATGGCGAAGGATCCCGTGTGCGGCATGAACGTGACACCAGGAGAGGCCGGCGGAGGCCACGCGGAGCATGCCGGACGGACTTACTGGTTTTGCTCGGCGTCGTGCCGGCAAAAGTTCACCGCCGATCCCGGCCGGTACATGGGTGCGCCCCCGCCTGCCGCCCCGCCGCCGGCCGACGAGCGCATCTACACCTGCCCGATGCACCCCGAGATCCGACAGAAAGGGCCGGGGACGTGCCCGAAGTGCGGCATGGCGCTCGAGCCGGTCGACGTGAGCGTGGAGGAGGGCCCGAGCGCCGAGCTCGCCGACATGACCCGGCGATTCTGGGTGAGCCTGGCTCTGACGGTGCCGGTTTTCCTGATCGCCAGCGGCGAGATGCTGACTCCGCGTCTCGTCGCACTCGTGAGCGGGTCGGCGCGGCTCTGGACCCAGCTCGTCCTCAGCGCGCTCGTGGTCCTCTGGGGCGGGTGGCCGTTCTTCGTCCGCGGCTGGCACTCCGTGGTGTCGCGCAGCCTCAACATGTTCACGCTGATCGCCCTGGGCACCGGGGCCGCGTTCGCCTACAGCGTCATCGCGGTTCTTGTACCGGACGCGCTGCCGCACGGCTTGCGTCACGATGGGCTGCCGCCAGTCTATTTCGAGGCAGCCGCCGTGATCACCACGCTCGTGCTGCTCGGCCAGGTGCTGGAGCTCCGGGCGCGGAGCGCCACCTCCGGCGCCATCCGCGCGCTGCTGGGGCTCGCCCCGAAGACGGCGCGGCGGGTGCGGCCCGACGGGGTGGAGGAGGACGTGCCCCTCGGCCACGTCCGGGTGAGCGATCGCCTGCGTGTACGGCCGGGCGAGCGCGTGCCCGTGGACGGCGTGGTGCTGGAAGGCCGGAGCGCGGTGGACGAGTCCATGATGACAGGGGAGTCGATCCCGGTGGAAAAGGGCTCGGGTGGTCGCGTCACGGGCGGGACAGTGAACGGCACGGGCAGCTTCGTGATGCGCGCGGAGCGGGTCGGCGCCGATACCCTCCTCGCACAAATCGTCCGGCTGGTCGCCGAGGCCCAGCGGAGCCGCGCCCCCATACAGCGCCTGGCCGATCTCGTCTCCGCCTGGTTCGTCCCGGCCGTCGTGGTGGTCGCGGTCGTGACCGCGGTGGTCTGGGCGACGGTCGGCCCCGAGCCGCGGCTGGCCTATGGCCTGGTCAATGCGGTGGCGGTGCTCATCATCGCGTGTCCCTGCGCGCTGGGACTTGCCACACCGATGTCGATCATGGTCGGCACCGGCCGGGGCGCGCAGGCGGGTGCGCTCATCAAGAACGCCGAGGCGCTCGAGACGATGGAGCGCGTCGACACGGCGGTGATCGACAAGACGGGGACTCTGACCGAAGGCAAGCCGCGCCTGGTGTCGATGGTCGCCGCCGGTGGGCTGACCGAGGGCGACCTGCTCGCGCTGGCCGCGGGCCTCGAGCGAGAGAGCGAGCATCCGCTCGCCGACGCCATCCTGGCTGGCGCGGCCGAGCGTGGCGTGGTGCCCATCCCCGTGGCGGATTTCCGCTCCCTGACTGGTCGCGGCGTCACCGCGCGCGCCGGCGGCCGTCGCGTGGGGCTCGGCAATCAGCGACTGCTCGCGGAGCTCGGGGCAGAACCCGGGCCGCTGGCCGCGCGGGCCGAGGCGCTCCGCGCGGATGGCCAGACCGTCGTCTACTTGGTCACGGACGGCGGCGTGGGCGGCCTGCTCGGCGTGGCCGACCCCATCAAGGCCACCACGCCGGAGGCCGTTCGCGCGCTCCAGGCGGAAGGACTCCGCGTCGTGATGCTGACCGGGGACAGTCGGCTCACCGCCGAGGCAGTCGCCAAGCGGGTAGGTTTGGACGAGGTGCTGGCGGAGGTGCTGCCGGAGCAGAAAGCGGATGTCGTGCGCCGGCTGCAGGGAGAAGGGCGCATCGTCGCGATGGCCGGCGACGGGGTCAACGACGCGCCGGCGCTGGCCCAGGCGCACGTGGGCATCGCGATGGGGACCGGCACCGACGTCGCCATGGAGAGCGCCGGCGTCACCCTCGTGAAGGGCGATCTCCGTGGCATCGTGCGGGTCCGGCGGCTCTCGCGGGCGACGATGCGCAACATTCGCCAGAACCTCATCTGGGCCTTCATCTACAACGTGCTCGGCGTGCCACTGGCGGCCGGCGTGCTCTACCCGGCCTTCGGCCTCCTGCTGAGCCCGGTCGTGGCGAGTGCCGCGATGACCTTCAGCTCCGTGTCGGTGATCGCCAACGCGCTCCGGCTACGCCGCGTGGCGTTGTAGCCCGCTACGGAGCAGCGCCCTCGGGGCGGGCGGCGACCGGGGAGTGGGCGTCGCGAGCGGCCCCGTTCGTCGGCGCATGGATGTAGAGGTCGCCGGGGCGGGGCCGCGGCCCGCTCAGGACGGCGGGCGGGCGCATCGCGTAGGTGACCGGGCGGGCGTGGTCGCCGTACTGCCGGTCGGCGTTGTAAACGCGGCTGAACTTCCAGATGCTCTTGATGAAGTTAGTCTGCCCGTGGGCGAGGTGGCCGAGCATGATGCGGGCCGCGCCCCGCAGCGCCGACCAGCCCAGATGCTTGCGGTTGATCACGGCCTGGGTGCTCACGAGCTCCTCGTAGAACTTCCGCAGCGGCAGGCGCGTCGGCACCACCGCGTGCTGCACGTCGAACAGCCGGTAGTCGAAGGTCGTCAGCCGGCGGGAATCGGTGAACCAGATCTCCGTGCCCGGGTACGGCGTGGTGACGGTGAGGTGGACGATTTCGGGCACGCTCAGCGCCCACTCGCGCACGAGCGCGAACTGCCGCTCATCCCAGTCCGGATCGGCGATGATGTTCACCGCGACGGTGAGGTCCAGCTCGCGAGCGACCTCGAGGGCGCGGAAGTTGTCGTTGGGTGTGATGCGCTTGCGGTGGGCCTTGAGCGTCTCCTCGTCGATCGCTTCCAGCCCCAGGAACATGTAGGTGAGACCGAGGCGCTTCCAGTAGGCGAAGAGCTCGCGGTTCCGCAGGAGCACGTCGCAGCGGGTCTCGAGGTAATACTCCTTGCGCACCCCGCGGCGCTCGATCTCCTGGCCGATGGCGTAGCCGTGCTCGGGGTGGACGAAGGCGACGTCGTCCACCAGGAACACGTTCGGCTCCTGGATGCGCGCCAGATCCTCGGCGGCCGCCTCCGCCGAGACCTTGCGGTAGCTCCGGCTGTAGAAGGTCCACGCGCTGCAAAACGAGCAGTCCCACGGACAGCCCCGCGTGAGCTCGGCGGAGGCGCACGGATCGAGGACGCCAATGAAGTACTTCCGCCGCCGCCGGGTGAGGTCACGCGCGGGCAGGAAGCGGTCGAGATCGTCGAGCAAGGTCGGCGCGGGGCCGGCGCCGTGACGCGTGACGATGCCGGGCAGCGTCTCGAGCCGGCGGTCGCCACGCGCTTCGAGCACCCGTGGCGTGATGACCTCGCCCTCCCCCCGGACGATGCAGTCGAGGGCGCTCCCCGCATGGTCCAGCACCTCGGGCGCGATGAAGGAGACGCTGTGGCCTCCCGCGAAGATGAGCGCCTCGGGCCGGCGCCGGCGCGTCTCGCGCGCGAGGTCGATCACCTCGGGCACGTTGGCGAGATAGTTGACGGAGAACCCCACCGCGTCGGGCCGGAAGCTCTCCATCTCCCGCATGAGGTCCGCGTGCGTGAAGATCTGCAGATCCACCAGCCGGACGTCGTGTCCGGCGGCGCGCACGGCGGCGGCGACCCGTTCGAGGCCGAGCGGCTCGAGGCGGAGGTAGATCTCGGAATACATCAGGGGACTGGGATGGACGAGCAGCACGCGCATGAAATGTCCTCCGCTTGTTGCGGCTGGCCGACATTGTACCGGACGGTGCAACTCCCGTCGCCGAGACAATGTGGAGCGGAGGGAGAACTACTAGGATCTATGAGTTACGGGGCGCTCCGAAGCCGTCAGTATTCGCCCAGCAGGCGCTCCACCATCGCCTTCGCCGCCGCCCAGTCGTAGGAGCGGAACATGCGGCGATTCACCACCGGCTGGGCGGCGGAGTAGAACATCTCGTACTGGAGCTGACGGCCACCGTACTCGGTGCCGATCAGATCCCAGATGAGGCGCAGCAGCTTCACCCGGTCGCGCGCGGACGCCACCGTGGACCGATAGTAGCGCTCGGTGGCGGGCCGCGTGTCCTCGGCGAAGAAGGCCGCTTCGGATGACGGCAGCGTTTGGAACGCGCCGCCCGCCAGCTCGCGAATCGTCTTGTAGATGTCGCCGATGAGCCGGCGCTGGAGGCTCATGCCCGCGTAGATGTACTGAGGATGGGGGCGCGCGTAGCCCTCGCTGATCAGCGGGAAGCGCTCCGCCGCTTTCACGAGCCCGTCGAAGGCGGCGCAGAAGGCGGCGAGGTCGCCGCCGAGCGTGGCCTGGGTGGTCGGATCGCCCTCGCCGTGACCCACCTCCACGAGCTTCAGCGCGAGCCCGGCCAAGAGCTCGAGCTTCACGCCGAAGCGCACCAGCGACTGGAAGTTGGCGGTGGTGTGGGCGGGCGACTCGTGGAACTGCGCGGTCACCAGATCCACGTCCCCCTTCACGAAGACGTGCTCCCAGGGCACGAAGACGTCGTCGAACACCACCGTGGTGTCGACCTCGTCATAGCGGGACGAGAGCGGGTAGTCGTACACGCTCGTGGCCAGCGTGGCGTACGGACGGCGCGGCAGCAGCCGCAGCCCCGGCGCATTGACCGGCAGCACGAGCGAGATGGCGTAGTCCGTGTCGCCGGGCGCCAGCGGCGTGATGTAGCTCACGTAGAGCCAGTTCGCCATGGTCACCGAGGTGGCAATGGAGTGGGCGCCGCGGATCACGATGCCCGCGTCCCTCTCCTTCACGACGCCGGTGTGCAGGAACGGCTCGGGATGCTTGTGGGCGGGGGTCGAGCGGTCGATCTGGGGCGGCACGATGGCGTAGGCGACGTAGAGATCCTCGTCACGCGCCTTTTCGTAGAAGCGCACCACGTTGTCACCGAACTGCCGGCCGCCGCGGTCGAAGAGCTGGCGCCACCCGGCGAAGGCGGTGAGCACGGAGCCGACGTGATCGGGCGTACGCCCCATGAGGCCATAGGAGCCCTCCGCCCAGAAGCGGTGCACGGCGCGCCGGCGGCCGAGGTCCTCCGCGGTGCGGGGGATGAGCCACATGGCGCCGGTGCGCCGGCCGCTGGCGGGATCGACGCAGGTGTTGATCTCCGGCGCCTCGCGCGCGGCGTCGTAACGCTCGGCGACGCGCTTCGCCGACTCCGCGAAGGCCGGATGCGTCGTGACATCGGCGACGCGCGCGCCGTCGAGGAAGACGGCGCGCCCGTCCCGCAGGCTCGCCAGGTAGTCCTTCCCCGTGCGCATGCCGAAACCCTCGCACACGCGGTGGGCGCGGGCAAGGGACGCAAAGCTCACCGACACGGGGCGCATGAGTTGTGTAGTCTCCTCCTGGAGCGGACGTGACGTGCGCATCGACAACCAGGAGACCAGGACCATGGAGCGATGGACGGCGCGCGAATTCGACCAGGAGCTGCTGAACCTCTTCGATCTCTACGTGCACGGCGACATCGACAGGCGCGGCTTCCTCGAGCGCGCGGCGAAGTTCGCGGTGGGCGGGATGACCGCGGCCGGGCTGCTCGATGCGCTGAGCCCGCGTTTCGCGGAGGCGCAGCAGGTGGCCAAGGACGACCAGCGGCTGCGCACCGAATGGATCGACTACGAGTCACCGCAGGGCACCGGCAAGGTGCGCGCGTATCTGGCGCGGCCGGAGTCGGCCACGGGCAAGCTGCCGGGCATCCTCGTGATCCACGAGAATCGCGGGCTCAACCCGCACATCGAGGACATCACGCGCCGCCTCGCGCTGGACAAGTTTGTGGCCCTGGCGCCCGACGCGCTGACGCCGTTCGGTGGCTATCCGGGCGACGAGGACAAGGCGCGTGAGGCGTTCGCCAAGCTCGACCAGGCCAAGATGCGCGAGGATCTCGTGGCCGGCGCGGGTGTGCTCAAGGCGCGGCCCGAGTGCACGGGGAAGATCGGCGTCGTGGGTTTCTGCTGGGGCGGCACGATGGCGAACATGCTGGCGACCCGGCTGCCCGACCTCGCCGCCGCAGTGCCGTTCTATGGAGGGCAGCCCGCAGCGGCGGACGCGGCGCGGATCAAGGCCCCGCTCCTCATCCACTACGCCGACAACGACGACCGGATCAACTCGGGCTGGCCCGCCTACGAGGCCGCGCTCAAGGCCAGTGGGGTCGCCTACACCATGTACCGCTATCCGGGCACCGAGCATGGCTTCAACAACGACACGACCCCGCGCTACGATCGGGCGGCCGCGGGGCTGGCCTGGCAGCGCACGGTGGAGTTTTTCAACAAGAATCTCCGCGGCTGAGTCGCACCCGCGTACACTGCGGGCTTCTCCGGGGCCTGGAGCCGTGCGGCAGGCAGCTCCCGGCCCTTCGTTCGGAGGGGCTAGCCGGCGAGCGAGCGCGCCCGGCGGCGCAGCCAGACCCTGACGAGCACGCCCGTCATGACCGCGGCGCCCACCACCTGGGCGATGTCGATGAGGAGATACGCCCAGCTCACGGCGAGCTCTCCGCTGACCCACGCGGCGGTGAAGCCGGCGGCGACGCCGAGCACCGCGATGAGCGCGGCCTTGAGCCACACGGGCCGCATGGCGTCAGTGGCGAGCCCGAGCACGATGCCGCTGAGAACCGGGAATACCTCTTCCATGAGCAAGCCTCCGTGGGGTTGACGAGTGCCGGCGCGGCGAGGATCGCGCGAGTCGTGCGCGTCGTCAAGGCGGCTATGGCACACTCCGCCCATGGCCGACGCGCTGGCCCCCGCCGCGGCGGACGCACTGGAGGCTTGGCGCCGCCGCGTGCGCGCCAATCGCGAGCAGGCCGAGCGGCTCCGCGAGGGCGCGCCGCCCCGCGATTTCTACGCCGCGGTGGCGTCCGACTTTCAGGCCGATCCCCGCCGTCCCGATGAGCCCGTCCTCGAGGTGCTGCACGCGCTCGTGGAGCCGGGCGAGACATGGCTGGACATCGGCGCGGGCGGCGGCCGCTACGCGCTGCCCCTCGCGCTTCACGCCGGGCGGGTGATCGCCATCGATCCGTCCCCGGGCATGCTCGGCGTGCTCCGGAACGGCATGTCCAACCACGGGATCGGCAACATCGAGGTCGTGGAGGCGCGCTGGCCGATGGCCGAGGCGCCGTCCGCCGACGTGGCGCTCATCGCGCATCTCGGCTACGACGTCGAGGACATCGGGTCGTTCCTGGAGGCGATGGAAGGGGCGGCCCGGCGGCTCTGCGTGGCCGTGCTGGTGACGCCCTCGCCGCCCTATCTGGCCGAGCCGTTCTGGCCACCCGTTCACGGCGAGCCGCGCGTCCGGCTCCCGTCGCTCACGGAGTTCCTGGTCGTGCTTCTGGCGCGCGGACGTCTGTTCGACATCCGCCTGCTGCCGCGAGAGCCTCTCGCGCACGCCACGCCGGAAGGGCCGCTGCCGTGGCTCTATCAGCAGCTCTTCGTGGGCCCGGACACCGCCAAGGGCCAACGGCTCGCCCGCCTTGCCCGCGACGCGATGCAGGAGCGGAGCGGGCGCTGGGCGCTGTCCTGGGAGCGAGGCTGGGTGGGGGTGGTCGCATGGCGGCCCCGTGGCCCGTCGCCCGACGGGCATTCGGTTGACCCACGCCGAAGCGGAAGCATATAGTCGGGCCGCCACTGAGGCGTGAGCGGCTCGCCGCGCGACTTCGAAACGTCTCGACCATGGGAGGCAGGAATGCGCATTGATCTGCTGCACACCGCCGCACGCACGCTGGTCCTCGCGCTGGCGCTGACCGTTGCCGCCGCCGTCCCGGCGCTGGCGCAGGACACTCTGGACCGCGTGAAGAAGACGGGCGTCCTCACCATCGGCTACCGCGACACCGCGCGGCCGTTTGCCTTCAAGGACGAGCAGGGCCAGCCGGCCGGCTACTCCGTCGATCTGTGCCGGCACATCGCCGCCGCGGTGCAGAAGAGCGTGGGTCTCGCGAAGCTGGACGTGCGCTTCGTCCCCGTGACCGCGGCCAACCGGGTGGAGTCCGTGGCGAAGGGCACGGTGGACATCGAATGCGGCTCGACCACCATGAGTCTGTCGCGCCAGGAGCAGGTGGACTTCACGTACATGACCTTCGTGGACGGCGGGAGCCTGCTCGTCGTGGACGGCCTCGGGATCCGGAACGTGGCCGACCTTCGGGGGAAGCGCGTGGCGGTGATTCCCGGCACGACCACCGCGCCCGCGCTGGACGCGGTCATGCAGCGAGCCCAGGTGCAAGCGACGATCGTGCCGGTGAAGACGCACGATGAGGGTCTGGCTGCGCTGGAGAAGGGGACCGCGGACGCCTACGCCTCGGATCGCACCATCCTCATCGGCGTGGGCCGCCGCGCCCAGAAGCCCGAGCGCTACGCCCTGTCCAGCGAGATGTTCTCGTACGAGCCCCACGGCTTCATGGTGCGGCGCAATGACTCGGCCTTCCGCCTCGTCGCCAATCGCACCCTCGCGGCGTTGTACCGGTCCGGCGACATCGTCGAGATCTACCGGAAGTGGTTCGGGGACATGGGGGCGCCGGGCTCGATCCTGCAGGTCATGTACCTGCTCCACGGGATCCCCGAGTAGGGGCGGCGCACGCGCGAGGGCCGCGATGCGCTCCATCGACATCCACGCGCACGTGGTGCCCCAGTCGCTTTGGCGCGCGGCCGATGCCGGCACGCCCTGGCACGGCTACCGTCACGAGCCGGGCAAGGGAGTTGGCGTCTTCGTGGGCGGTGGCAGGCGGCACGGCTTCGTAACGCCCAAGGTGCGCTTCACCCCCGAGCAGCGCATCGAGGACATGGACGCGCAGAAGGTCGACGTCCAGGTCCTGTCCATCCACACGCCCCTCTTTGGCTATCACCTGGACGGGGCGAGCGGGCAGGCGCTGGCCCGCGAGGTCAACGACGAGATCGCCGGCATGGTCCGCGGCTGGCCCCAGCGCTTCGCCGGCCTCGCGACGCTCCCCATGCAGGACGTGGGCGCCGCCATCGCCGAGCTCGAGCGGGCGGTGACCACGCTCGGCCTCAGGGGCGCCGAGCTCGACACCGCGGTCAACGGCGAGAACTGGGACGCGCCCAAGTTCCTGCCCTTCTTCAAGGCCGCGGAGGCGATGGGGGCGGTGCTCTTCTACCACCCGCAACCCTTCCACAACTTCATGACGGAGCGCGCGCCCCAGTACCGGCTCAACAATAGCCTCGGGGTGATCGTGGAGGACGCCATCGTCGTGGCCGTCCTCATCCTGGGTGGCATCCTCGAGGCCTGCCCCGCTCTCAGGATCTGCGTGGCCCACGGGGGCGGGCCCGCCTGCTACGCGATGGGCCGGCTGGATCGCGCCTGGCAGACGCGCTTCGAGGGGCCCCAGCGCATTCCCCAGCCGCCCAGCGCCTATCAGCGCCGTCTCTACTACGACAGCGTGGTGGGGAACGAGGCGGCGCTCCGCTTCCTGCTCGACCAGGTGGGCGCGGACCGCGTCGTGCTTGGCAGCGACTGGCCCTTCGTGCCCTGGCATCCCTCGCCCGTGACCTGGGTCCAGGGGCTCGCCTCCCTCACCGCCGAGGAGAAGGAGCGCATTCTCGGGCGGAACCTCGAGGCCCTCCTGGGGCTCTGACCTGCTGGGGGCTCTGACCCCCTCGGCCCGGGGCGCCGGGGCATTGACAGGCGCCCGTGATTTAGGTAACCCTGATGTCCTGGACAAGGGTGCCCCTAATATCATGAAAGTGCTCGCTGCCACGCTCGCCGCCGTCATGCTCCTCGCCGGCCTCGCCCTGGTCCCGTTGCCGGCCGGGGCCGCGGACCAGGAGATCCCGCTCACCATCGAGAAGAACCGCTTCGAGCCGGCCGAGATCAAGGTGAAGGCCGGCGCTCCGTTCGTGCTCGTCATCACCAACAAGGACACGTCCGCCGAGGAGTTCGAGAGCAAGGACCTGAAGATCGAGAAGGTGATCGCCGGAGGCAAGACCGTGAAGGTGAAGGTGCCCGCGCTCAAGGCCGGCACGTACAAGTTCGTGGGCGAGTACCACGAGGCGACCGCCCAGGGCCGGATCGTCGCGGAGTAGCGCCCGATGGGCGGCACCTTCCTCATCACGCTACGCGAGGCCCTCGAGGCGGCGCTGCTGCTGGGGCTCGTCTACACCTACCTCGACAAGATCGGCGCCCGGCAACACTTCGGGTGGGTGAGCCTCGGCGGCGCGCTCGGCCTCGCCGCCAGCATCGCGATGGGCGTGACGGTCGCGTACTTCTCCGGCCCGCTCGTCGATCTCGGGCCCGACGTCGTCGCGGCCGCCGTGATCTTCCTCGCCGTCATCTTGCTCACGTGGCATGCGTGGTGGATGCAGCGTCACGCGCGTGGCATCAGCGGGGAGGTCGAGCGGCGCATCGAAGGGGCGCGCCGCACGCAGCGGTTGTGGATGGTGGGACTGATCGCCTTCACCGGCGTGTTCCGCGAAGGCGCGGAGACCGTGATCTTTCTCTGGGGTCTCATGGCGGAGGCCACGTCGGCAGCCGGCTGGGGGAGCGTCGCCGCGGGCGTTGCCGGCGTCGGCTCGGCCGCGCTCCTCGGCTGGTTGATCTTCCGCGGCGGCCGGCGCCTGAGCCTGGCCCGGTTCTTCACCGTCACCACCGTGCTCTTGATCTTCCTCGCCGCCGGACTCTTCAGCACCGGCATCGGCCGGCTGCAGTCGCTCGGCGTGCTCCCGATGATGGCGCCCCTCTGGGACACGTCGTGGCTGCTGAGCGATTCGAGCGTGGTGGGCAGCTTCCTGGCGGGCCTTCTCGGCTACCGCGAGCGCCCGTCGCCCCTCGAGGCCGCCGGCTACGCGGCCTATCTCGTCGTGGTCGGCTGCGTGATCCTCGGCGGGGCGTGGCGCCGGCCCCAGCCGGCTACGGCCGTGCGCGCAGGCGCTTCACGCTGACGACCAGGAGCGCCACGAAGACCACCGCGAGCAGCGCCGCGCCGGCGCCGAACACCATCCGCCCCACGCGCTCGCTCGTCTGACCCGAGGCGAAGGTGCCGCTGGCCGTGAAGGTCCGCGGCCCCGGGCCGAAGGCCACCCAAGAGGCGACGGCGCCCAGCGCGCCGACGATGCCGAGCCCGAGCGTCATCTGCGTCACGCGCATCCACAGGGCGTCCCCGGCGGCAGGTCGCCGTCGGGCGTCGCCCCGCCGGCCAGCGCGTAGCCCACGATCATCGCGCCGCCGCCGAACACGAAGACGAGGCCGGCGCACGCGCCCACCCAGGGCGGCGCCTCGTGCGGCGGCGGCGTGCCGGTCACGAGGCCGAGGACGGAGAGCGCGATGAACCCACCGAAGGCGATGAGGCCGGCGCCGATCGCGATGGCGGCCCGTGGGGAGAGCGATGTCGCGTCGTCCGGCCTGCGGCTCCCGGTCACGCGGCGTATTTCAATTGAACTGCGGTGCCCAGGCAAGCGGGTCGGCCGCGGCGCATACTGATCTCGATGGAGAACGAGTCAAAGACAGCGGTGATCGCGGCGCTGGCCGGCAATGTCGCCCTGGCCGTGCTCAAGGGCGTGGCCGCGGCCTTCACGGGCAGCGCGGCGATGCTCGCGGAGACGTTCCACTCCCTCGCCGATACTGGCAATCAGGTGTTGCTCTTTCTCGGCATGCAGATCGGGCAGCGCCCCCCGGACCGGCGGCACCCCTTCGGCTACGGCAGAGCCGTGTACTTCTGGGGCTTCGTGGTGTCGGTGATGCTGTTCACCCTAGGGGGCGCGTTCTCGATCTGGGAGGGGGTGCGGAAGACGCTGCATCCGTTCGCCCACGAGGGCTCCGCCGCGTGGGCCTACGGTGTCCTGGCGGGCGGCTTCGTCTTCGAGGCAATCTCACTGGGCATCAGCCTCCACTCGCTGCGGAAGGCGAAGGGCCCGCGGACGCTGCGGCAGTACTGGATCGAGAGCCGCGACTCCACGCTGCCCACCGTCGTGCTGGAGGACACCGCGGCGATCCTCTCGCTGGGGTTCGCCGGCGCGGGCATCTGGCTGAGCCGGCAGACCGCCAATGCCTTCTGGGACGCGGGTGCGTCCGCGGCGATCGGCGTTCTCCTCGTCGGCGTCGCCGCGCTGCTCGCCGCCGAGAACTATTCCCTCCTCATCGGGGAACCCGCCCCGCGCCGCACCGAGACGGCGATCCGCCGGATCGTGGGAGAGGACGAGGCGGTGGAGCGACTAGTGGAGCTGCGGACCATGCACATCGGGCCGCATCAGATCGTGGTCGCGCTCGGAGTCCACTTCAAATCCGGTCTGTCCGTCACCGAGGTCGAGAAGGCGATCCGACGGATCGAGGATGCCATCACGGGGCTCCTCGGCGAGCGCACGAGTCCCGCCCTCATCACCGTGGAGCCGACGAGCCGGCCCGGCCTGTTGAGGAAGAATTATAGGTTCATAGATGACTAAAACCCGGCGCGTCGCGCACCAGCGCGCGCAGGACGCCTACGACCGCGGGCGCCGCATCGAGCGGGCCCGGCCGCGCCCGCTGGGCTAGCCCCAGGCCTGCTCGAGCGGCCGTCCCGGGCGCCGCAGGAGCCCGATCGCGATGCCGATGTTCAGGAGGTTCCACAGGATCCCGTTGACGAACGCCGTGTGGTACGAGCCGGTGAGATCGTAGATCGCGCCTGACATCCACCCGCCCAGGGCCATTCCGAATACCGTCGCGGTGATCACGATCGACACC
The DNA here is from genome assembly GCA_035764725.1 of Candidatus Methylomirabilota bacterium. Classification (NCBI taxonomy): domain Bacteria; phylum Methylomirabilota (SeqCode); species Candidatus Methylomirabilota bacterium. The sequence continues at coordinate 45,772 of DASTYT010000097.1, forward strand.
CGCACGCCGGCCTCCTGAGGCGGATAGAACTCGCGCACGATCACCGCGTACGAGGGGACGAGGCCGCCCTGGAAGAGACCGAACAGGGCTGACAGCGTGTAGAGCGCGGGCAGATCGTCGAAGGGCAGGAAGAGGACGAGCGCCAGCGCCTGCAGGCTCGAGCTGGCGAGGAGCGTCCACCGGCCGCCGATCCGATCGCAGATCCACCCGGACGCGAGGCGGCTCACGATGCCGAAGCCCAGCATGAGCGACAGCATCTGGGCGCCGCGGGCCGCGCCGTGACCGAGGTCGGCACAGTAGGCCACGATGTGGACCTGAGGCATCGACATCGCCACGCAGCAGGACAAACCGGCGATGACCAGCACGGTCTGGAGCGCGCCGGCCGACATGTCGAGCGGCCGCGCGGCGCGAGCGCCGAGCGGCGCGCGGCCCGGCGTGCGCTCGACGAGCGGCGAGCGCGGGCGCAGCACGAGCGCGAGGGGCAGCATCGTGGCCACGCAGAACACGGCGATCCCCAGGAACGTGAGGCGCCAGCCCACCGTCTGGATGAAGTGCTGCACGACGGGCGGCCACACCGTGCCCGCGAGATAGCTGCCGCTCGCGATGATGGCCACCGCCTTGCCCCGGTTGCGTGTGAACCAGAGCGAGGTGTCGGCGATGATCGGCGCGAAGGTGGCCGAGCCGGCCACTCCAACCACCACGCCCTGCGTCAGCACGAACTGCCAGAGGTTCGTCGCCTGCCCGGCGAGCGCGTAGCCGATCCCGAGGGCGATGGTCCCGCCCATCACCGGCATGATGATGCCGTAGCGGTCGGACAGGCGCCCCATCACGATGCTGCCGATCCCGAAGCAGATCATGGTCACGGTGTAAGGGAGCGAGGCCGCGGAGCGCGCGACGCCGAACTCGGCCTGGATGGCGGGCAGGGCGACGATCACCGACCACATGCCCACGCCGCCGATGCCGGACAGGACGAGCGCGGCGGCGAGCCGGGTCCACGCGTAGGCGGACTCCTGGGAGGGTGATGCGGACGGGCCGCGGCGGCGGAGCTGGGTGGAGGGCATGAGGGCCGACACTAGTATCCGGGAGGCGCGCACGTTTGTGGCCAGCCAATTCCCGTCCTTTTTGGGTACGCATTGGGAGCGGGCTCGCGCACCGACGATGGTAGAGTATTCGCGTCGATGCGCTGGCTCGTTCGCCATCCCTGGCTCGGCCTGCTCGGGCTCGCGGCGACGCTCGGCGTCGGCGCGGGTGCGGCCTTCTGGATCGTGGTCGGGCCGCCGCCCGGCTGGGAGCGCCGCACCCCGGTGTCGCCGGAGACGGCGCGCTACTTCTCGCCCGACTACCTCACCGCCCGGGCACGATTTCGCGCGAAGGTGGAGGCCGCCCACGGCCGGCTGGCGCAGATCCCCATCGATGCGCGCGGCCCCGCCGGCGAGGCGCTCACGATCGACATCGGCTGGTTCGGCGCCGCGCGGCCCCGCCGGGCGCTGCTACACTCCTCCGGCATCCACGGCGTGGAGGGCTTCGCGGGCTCGGCGATACAATTGCAGCTCCTCGACGCCATGCCGCGGCTCGATGCCGATAGCGCGATCGTCCTCGTCCACCTCCTCAATCCGTACGGGGTGGCCTGGCTCCGCCGCGCCAACGAGGACAACGTTGACCTCAACCGGAACTTCCTCGGACCCGACGAGGCGTACAGCGGCGCGCCCGCGGGCTACGGCGCGCTCGACTTCCTGCTCAATCCGCCGAGCCCGCCCGGCTGGGACTTCTTCTACGCGCGCGCCGTCGGGCAGGTGGCACGGCACGGCATGACCGCCCTCAAGCAGGCGGTCGCCAACGGGCAGTACGACTACGCCAAGGGGCTCTTCTTCGGTGGCAAGCACCTGGAGCAGGGGCCCGACCGCTACCAGGCTTTCCTGCGCGAGCGCCTGTCCGGCGCCGCACGCGTCATCGCCGTCGACGTTCACACCGGCGTGGGCGAGTATGGCGAGGAGCTACTGCTCGCCGAGGAGGAGGAGTTCAAGGCGGCCCGGCGAGTCTTCGGCGCGCGCGTGACCCTCGCCGACGCGGATCGCGGGGCGGCCTATCGGATCCGTGGCGGCTACGAGAAGATGCTCGCCCGCATCTTCCCGGGCAGCGACCTGCACTTCGTGGCCGAGGAGTTCGGGACGTATCGCCCCATCCACATCGTGCGGGCGCTGCGGGAGGAGAACCGCTGGCATCATTGGGGCGGTGGCGCGCCGACCCATCCCGCCAAGCTGGCGCTGCGCGAGGCGTTCTCACCGGAGGACGAGGTCTGGCGGCGGGCCGTGCTCGCGCGTGGCCAGTCGCTGGTGAGCGAAGCGGTGAAGGCGCTCCGCGGCGGCGGCTAGGGGAGGCGCGCCTCGGGGACCCCGCCGGCCCGGCTACGTCGCAGGCCGGGTGCCGCCGTAGGCCTCGCTGGGGCCGATGACGCTGTCCTCGAAGATGAGATTCGCGCGCTTCTCGGTGATCCGGCCCCAGTTGGCGAGCGCGGTGGGACTCCACTCGGCATCGGGGCGCGGCTCGTCGTCGAAGTTCCCGTAGGTGTCGACGCCCCGCACCAGCATGGTGGACTGGCGTGTGCGCGGCGGCTTGGCCCAGGTCGGGTGCATCTCGATCAGCAGGAGGAAGCGACGATCGGGGCCAGCGTTGACGCCGGAGCTGTGGATCAGCGAATTGTCGAACAGCACCACCTCGCCGGGCTGCAGCGGAAAGTCGACGGCCTTGTCCTCGTCGAAAGGATCGGTGATGAACTGCCCCCGCGCGAGGATGCTCTTCGGGTCCGCGCTCTCCCCGTGGGTGAGAATGCCGCCCTTGTGCGAGCCGGGGATGCCGCGGAGGCAGCCCTGCGTCACTCCGCAGCTCGACAGGGCGAGCCCGGCCAGCACCACGGGCAGCGCGGCGCCGTACGCCGAGTCCTGGTGCCAGCCCGCGAAGGTCTCATGATCGGCCTTCTTCACCCGCCACGCCATGCTCCAGCACCGGAGATTGGGTCCGATCAGGTCCTCGAAGATGTCGAGGAGGTGCGGATCCTCCGCGATCTCGAGCACCCACGGGCAGAGCAGATGCGACTTGGTCTTCATCTTCTTGATGTCGGGCACCCGCGCCTCCAGCGCCTCGAACTTCTCCCGATAGTGGCGTGCACGCTCGGCGCTCATGGCCCTGATCGGGAAGAGATAGCCGTCACGCTCGTACGCGCGCACCTGCGCTTCGGTCAGGACCTTCGGCATGGCGATGCCCTCCTGCGCAGCATGCTGCCCCGTCGCCGACGCGGCGTCAAGGGTGGTCCGGCCATGCGCCGGTGGTAGGCTCATCCCGTGCGCTTTCTCGTGTCGCTGGTGCTCGACGGAATCCTTGCCGGCGCGGTCTACGCCTTGATCGCGCTCGCCTTCGTGGTCGTCTACAAGGCCTCGCGCATGATCAACTTTGCGCTGGGGGAGTGGGTGATGTACGGGTCGCGCCTGGCCGCGGCGGGCACACACGGTGCCGGCCTCGGGGTGACCGCCGCGCTCGGCGTCGCCGGGGCCGCCATGGTCGTCTTCGCGCTGGGCTTCAACCGCGTCGTCCTGCGCCGGCTGGTGGGGCAGCCCTTGATCGCCGTGATCATGGTGACGCTGGGGCTCGGCGCGCTCATGCGCGGCGCCGCGCCCTTTCTGTTCGCGGGCGTGCCCGGACGGCTCACCCTCCCGATCCCCGAGGAGCCGCTCGTCGTGCTCGAGGTCGCGGTCCCGATCAGCCGCCTCGTCGCGCTCGGCGTGGCGATCGTCGCCATCGTGGCGGTGGCCGCGTTCTTCCGGTGGACGCGGACCGGCGTGGCCCTCCGCGCCCTCGCCGACGATCAGGAGGTCGCCCTCTCCGTCGGCATCGACGTGAACCGCCACCTCGCGATCACCTGGGGCCTGGTGGGCGTTCTGGCCGTGCTGGCGGGCACGCTCTGGGCCCTCATCGCGGGCGTAGGATTCGGCGTGGCGCTGCTGGGACTCAAGGTGTTCCCCATCGTGGTGATCGGGGGACTCGACAGCATTCCCGGCAGCATCGTGGGCGCCATCCTCGTGGGGGTGCTCGAGAGCCTCACCGCGGGGTACGTCGATCCGCTCGTGGGCGCGGGCTTCAGCAGCGTGGCGCCCTACGTGCTCTTGCTCGGCGTGCTCTTCGTCCGGCCGTATGGGATATTGGGCCGGCCGGACGCGCGACGCGTCTAGCGCACCCCATGGCGGAGCACGGCACGCGGTGAAGATCGGCACGGTATTCCCCCACGCGGACATCGGCTCGGATCCCGCGGCCATCCGCGACTTCGCCCAGGCGGTGGAAGCGGCGGGGTTCGACTATCTGATCGCCTACGATCACGTGACCGGCGCGCATCCCGACCGCTTCGCGAACGTGACTATCCCCGGTTTCGCGGGGCCCCCGTACGTCCACGACAGCCCCTTCCATGAGATCTTCACGCTCTTCGCCTACCTCGCCGGGCTCACCCGCCGCATCGAGCTGGTGACGAGTGTGCTCGTACTGCCGCAGCGCCAGACCGCGCTGGTCGCGAAGCAGGCAGCCGAGGTCGATCTGCTGAGCGGGGGCCGGCTGCGGCTGGTGGTGGGCGTCGGCTGGAACTTCGCCGAGTACGGCTCGCTGGGGGCGGACTTCGGCAGTCGTGGCCGGCGCCTCGAGGAGCAGCTCGTGGTGCTGCGCCGGCTCTGGAGCGAGCCGCTCGTGTCCTTCGAGGGCCGCTTCCACCTGCTGGACCGGATCGCGATCGCTCCGCGGCCGGCGCGCCCCCTGCCGATCTGGATCGGCGGCGGCGTGGGGGACGTGCTGTTGCGCCGTCTCGCCCGCCACGCCAACGGCTGGATGCCGCTGCTGCCGCCCGCCGAGGATCCCGAGGCGGCGGTGGCGCGGTTGCGCGCGGTGCTCAAGGAAGAGGGCCGCGACCCCGCCGTGTTCGGTCTGGACGCGCGCATCCGGGCCGCGGGGGAGCCCGCGGACTGGGTGCGCGCGGCGCGCCGCTGGCAGGCCCTCGGCGCCACGCATCTCTGCCTGAACAGCGTGGTCAAGGGCACGCCGCCGAGGGCGCAGCTCGATACGGCGATCCGCATGAAGCACGTCATCACGGACGCGATCGGGTGCTGAGCCGTCGCGCCTTCCTCGCGGGCGCGGCCGCGGGGCTCGGCATCACGACCGGCGCCCGCGCGTCCACCGTGGACGCCCTGCCGCTCATCGACGACGGCCTCCGCAATCCTTGCCTGGACAGCCGGCTGCCCGAGCACCTCGCGCGCCACGAGATCGTCCAGGCGGCCTGGGAGGGCGTGGACCCCGCGCGCGTGTGGGATGTGCACGTGCACCTCGTGGGCACCGGCGATTCCGGCGAAGGCCCGTGGCTGCCGCCCGAGGCGGAGAGCCTGTGGCATCCATCGTCGTACTTCCGACGCATGGCCCTCATGAACGCGGCCTGCGTCGACCCGAAGGCGGCGGACCGGAGCTATGTCGAGCGCCTGCACGCGCTGATCGACGCGTTCCCGACCGGCGCTCGCTGCGTGCTCCTCGCCTTCGACTATCACCGCGACGCGGAAGGGCGCCCCGAGCCGTCGCGCTCGACCTTCTACACGTCCGACGCCTACGCGGCGGCCGTCGCCCAGCGCTTCCCCCGGCGCTTCGAGTGGGCCGCGAGTATCCATCCCTACCGGCCGGACGCGCTGGAGGCGCTGGAGACTGCGCGCCGGCGGGGCGCGCGCGCCGTCAAGTGGCTGCCGAACGCGATGGGGATGGATCCGGCGTCCGCGCGCTGCGATGCGTTCTACGCCGCGCTCGCGCGGACCGGTGTGCCGCTCCTCTCCCACGCGGGTGCGGAGGGCACGGTGGACGCGTGGGGGGACGGGCAGGACCTCGGCAACCCGCTACGGCTCCGCCGAGCCCTGGATCACGGCGTGCGCGTGATCGTCGCCCACTGCGCCACGTTCGGAAAGGGCGTCGACCTCGACGTGGGGCCGAAGGGGCCGAAGGTGCCCAATTTCGACCTGTTCGCGCGGTTGATGGGCGAGGCGCGCTACGCGCGCCTCCTGCACGGCGACATCTCCGCCACCGTCCAGCGCAATCGGAAGCGCTATCTGCCCGCCCTGCTGGCGCACGGGGACTGGCATCCCCGGCTCCTCTGGGGGTCGGACTATCCGCTGCCCGGCGTGCTGCCGGTCATCTACGTGGACGCCATCGCCGACCTGGGGCTCATCGATCCCGCGGAGGTGCCGGTGATCGTGGAGATTCGGCGACACAACCCGCTGCTGTTCGACTTCGTGCTGAAGCGACGGCTCGCCGCCAAGGGGCAGCGCTTCGCGGCGACGGTGTTCGAGACGCGCGACTACTTCACGCCGGTGTGAAGACGAGCCGCGCGCCGCCGGTGCGCAGGGGATCGAGCGGCCCGACGCGTCCCGCCCGCGAGCGCAGGGTCGCGTCGAACGGCGACGCCCCGTGGCGTGTCACCCAGCGCTCGATGGGGCCGCCGGCCAGCCGCGGGCCCAGAACCTCCACCGCGTTGGGCCCGATGGCGAAGCGGATCCCGTTGCCGCCGAGCTCCGCGTTGACGACGTCCTCGCCCGGCTGCTTCAGCACTTCGGCGTACCAGTGGCGCACCGCGGGCAGCTCGGCGGACGTCGTGGCGATGCGGAGCCGCGCGATGCCGGTGACGTCGTTCGCATGACGGGTCTCGCGGGGCACGCGCTCCGCGCGCGGAGTCTCATCCTTGATGAGAAAGGGGGCTACCCCCTGGTGCCGGGCGCGGACGAGCGAGACCCTCCAGGCCACACGGTAGCCGTCGGGGCGCTCGCGCGACTGCGGGACCGCGTCGACGATCTCCACGCCGGCGGCGCGCAGGGCGCGCGTGTCCGCCATCAGGTCGTCGGTCCGCAGGCAATAGTCGACGAGGCCGCCGCCGTCCTGGAGCGCGGCCCACCAGGGATGGTCCCGGCTGTCCCGATAGAACGAGACCAGCTCGAGGTAGGCGCCGTCCTCGAAGGCGATGAGGGCATTGTGCGTGCCGATGGGGTGCCGGCCGCCCGGCACCACCGTGAAGCCCAGCTCGCGATAGGCGGTGGCCGCCTTCTCGAGCTCCGGTACCGCGATGACGAGATGGTCGATGCCGGAGATCATCGACCGGAGAGCGCGGGCGCCACCTCGCCGAGGAACCGCTTGAGCTGGCCGCGCTGATCCCACGACGTGAGCCGTAGCGCGATGTGGCTCAGCCCCGCCTCGGCGTACGCGCGCAGCTCGGCGATGCACTGCGCGGGGCTGCCCGCCACCGTCCAGCCCTCCACGAAGGCGGGCGTGAACTTGCTCGTGTAATAGGCGTCGAGGAAGGCCTTGCTCTCCGCGAGCGCCGCCTGCCGGTCCTCGTTGATGTGGATGTTGTGGTAGAGCGCGCCGCCGAGCCGCGCGGGATCGCGTCCCTCCTCGCGGGCCATCGCCGCGATGCGCGCCCACTGCTCGCGGAACTGGGCGGGGCTCACCTTGTTGGTCATCCAGCCGTCGGCATAGCGGGCGACCCGGCGGAAGCTTCGCTCGACGACGGAGTCCTCGGCGCTCGCGCCGCCCTTCCAGGTGAGGCCGGTGGGATTGCTCGCGATCCAGATCGGGTGGGGCTGCTGGACGGGAGCGGGCTCGATGGTCACGCCGTCGAACTGATAGAAGCGCCCGTGATGCGCGGCCTTCTTCTCGCCGAAGAGCCGCCGCAGGATCGTGATGCCCTCCTCCATGCGGGCCACCCGCTCGGCGGCGCGGATGCCCATCACCTGGTGCTCGAGCGCCTGGGCCGGGCTCTGCTCGTCGGGGCCGCCGAGGCAGACGACCAGCCACGCGCGGCCGCCGGAGATCACGTCGAGGCTCGCCCATTGCTGGGCGAAGAGGACGGGATGACGGTGCACGAACGTAGCCAGGCAGCCCACGCCCAGGCGCACGCGCGACGTCACCGCGGCCAGCGCCGACAAGAGGGTGACCGCCTCGAGCCGCGGCTTGGCGAGCAGGCTGTCGCCCACCCACACGGTGTCGAAGGCGCCGGATGCCTCCGCCTCCACCGTCAGCTCGAGCAGCTCGCGGGACTTGATCGCGCCCAGCACCACCGCGCGATTGGGCAGGGTCAAACCGAACGTCGTCGCGGGCATGGGAGCCTCCCGAAGCAAACCCTAGGGACGCGGCACGGTGGAGTCAAGCGGCGCGCCACGCCCGTCGCGCGGCGGCTCCACCACAGGGAACATCATGCGGAAGTCGTCGAGCAGCCCGAACAGGGTGGCGAGCGCGTCGCCGTCGCCCTGGAGGCGGAGCGCGCCGGCGCCCTTGGCCTCGGCCGGCGTCGTCTCGCGGAGAGCGAGGCGGTCGAGCGTGGTGCGCGAAAGGGTGACGGTGGCGTGCGGCCGCGGGTGTTGCCGGTCCGCGCGATAGGTCAGGGCGCCGTTCGAGAGGGTGAGGGCATAGCGCTCCCCGGTGTCCTCCACGATCCAGTTCAGCGTCAGGGCCACGCCGGCCGCGCGCTCGCCGTCGACGCGCACCGCGAGATAGTCGAAGAAGAGGTCGAGGGGCATCGCGCGCACCACGTCGGGGCTCACCGGCGCCCGCGCGGCGAGATCGGGCGTCCCGCCCCGCAGCTCGCGCGCCCCCAGGAGATACGCGTTTCGCCACGTCGCCGACTCCGCCTGGTAGCCGAGCTGCTCGAGGGCGTCCGCGCCGAGGGCCCGGGCCTCCCCGTCGCCGGGATCCGCGAACACGAGATGGCTCATCGCCTCCGCCACGAAGCGGTACTCGCCCCGCGCGAAGTCCTCGCGGCCCCGCCGGCGCGCCGCCTCCGCCCCGCCCATGTACTCGACGTACTTGCGCGCCCGCTCCACCGCGGGCAGGGGCTGCAGGTGGGCGGGGTTGGCGTCGTACCAGCCGAGGTAGCGCTGGTACACCGCCTTGGCGTTGTGGCTGAGCGTTCCATAGTAGCCGCGCGCGTGCCACGCGCCGGCCAGCCCGGGGGGCAGGGCGAGGCGCTCGGCGATCTCGGCGGGGCGGAGGCCGTGGTTCATGAGGCGCGCGGCCTGGTCGTGCAGGTACTTGTAGAGGTCGCGCTGCTTGGCGAGGAAGTCGCGCACCCGGTCGCCGTCCCACACCGGCCAGTGGTGCTGGGCGAAGACCACGTCGGCGTCGCCGCCGAAGCGGTCCAGCGCGGCGTCGAGATACTTCGCCCAGCCGTTGGCGTCCCGCACCTGCGCGCCGCGGATGGGGTAGGTGTTGTGCAGGTTGTGGGTGGCGTTCTCGGCGAGGTTCAGCGCGCGCCGCTCCGGATAGAACATGTGCATCTCGGCCGGCGCCTCGGTCTCCGGGGCCAGCTGGAACACGATCTCCACGCCGTCGATCCGGTGCGTCTCGAATGGCCGCGCGATCGTCACCGTCGGCGGGATCAGTGTCACGGTGCCCCGGGACGTTACCTTGCCGAGCCCCGCGTCCACCTGGCCACGCGGGCCTTTGGGCAGGGTGGCGCCGAACTGGAACTGGGCGCGCCGCACCATCGGCGTGCCGGCGATCACCGCCTCCGAAACGACCTCGACCATGAAGCGGTCGGGCGCGAGCACGGGCACGCGGCCCGCGCGCACGTCAGCCTCCTCGACGACGCCGCGCACCCCGCCGTAGTGGTCCGTGTGGCTGTGCGTGTAGATGACGGCGGTGACCGGCCGTCGCCCGCGATGCGCGAAGTACAGATCGAGCCCGGCGCGTGCCGTCTCGGTGGAGATGAGGGGATCGATGACGATGACGCCGCGCTCACCCTCGAGCAGCGTCATGTTCGAGATGTCGAAGCCGCGGATCTGATAGATGCCGTCGGCGACGTGGAAGAGCCCGCTGTGGAGGTTCAAGCGCGCCTGCCGCCAGAGGCTGGGATTCACGGTCGGCGGCGCCTCCTCCGCGGCGAGGAAGGCGTACTCGCGCAGGCTCCACACCACGCGCCCCTGCGCGTTCGTGATCTCGACGTCGGGGAGGGTGGCGACGAAGCCGCGTGCCGCGTCCGCGAAATCGCCGCGATCGGCGAAGGGCAGCGTGTCCAGGACGGCGCGGTTGCGCGCCGTCGTGTGAGGGGTCGCGTCGCGCGGCTCGGCGGAGGAGCGCGGCGCGTTGGCGATCACGCCGCGCTCCCCATGCCCGCCGGAGTCACGCGCTCAGCCGAGCTGCTTGTGGACGAACTCGACGATGCGGGCCACGGCCCTCGCGGCCGCGGGCGAGCCGGGATTGCGGTTCACGAAGCCCTCGGCCTCACCCTCATACAGCTCGAGCTCGACCTGGCCGCCCGCCTTGCGATACCCCGCGACGAAGCGGTCGAGGTCGGGGCGCGGGTGCGCCACGTCCTTCGTGCCCTGGATGTAGAGGGCGGGCGGTGTCTCCACCGTCTCGCCGCGCTCGAGGGCGAGCACGGGATTGGCCTCCGCCATGGCGGCCTCGCCCGGCCAGTAGAGATCGTGCAGCGGAAGCACGCGGTCCACCACCTCGGGGTAGGGCGGCCCGCCCGCCTTGAGCTTCTTGGCGTAGTGATAGCGCGCGAGCGGATCGATCACCGGCCAGCACAGCACCACGCACCGGAGCCGCGCGTCCACCGCGGGCGAGCCCGCCGGCAGCGCCTGGGCGGCGTAACGCCGGTCGGTGGGGCGCATGCCGAGCAACATGGCCTGATGGCCTCCGCTCGAGATGCCGATGGCGCCCACGCGGTCGGCGCGGCCGCGGAGCCGACCCGCCTGCGTCTTGAGCCAGCGGATGGCGTAGTGGATGTCGACGAGGGACGCGGGATAGCCCCCGTCGGGAGGCATGCGGAAGTCGAGGGCGGCCACGATGACGCCGCTCTTCGCCAGGGGCTCGTTCATCGCCACGTCATTGGTGCGGTTGCCGTTGCACCACGCACCCCCGTGGAGATCCACCATCATCGGAAAGGGGCCCTCCCCCTTGGGGCGGAACAGGCGCGCGAGGAGCGGCTTGTCGCCGTGGCGGAGATACTCGACGTCGTCGACGGTGATCTCGTGCATGTCGGGGGCTCCTGTGGGGTAGGAGGGCTCGGCCTCGATCGACCGTAGCCTGCGCTCCGCGCGACGCCAGGTCAATAGGGGCGTCAACGGATGACCGGGCTCCCTCGTCAGTAGGGGTAGGGAGGATACGACATGAAGACCACACAGACACTCGCAGCGCTGGCGCTGGGCCTCGGCCTGGCCGTGCCGGCCGCCGCCTCCGAAACCCCCGCCGCCACACCCCTCGCGGACAATGGGGTGGTGCTGGCCCAGGCCGCCCCGGCGCCCGGCCCGCAAGCCCCCGGCCAGTACCGTCAGGCTCAGCGCCACGGCTGGCAGCGCTACATGCGTCACCGGCGGATGCCGACCTATGCCGGCATCGCCCTTCGCCACCAGGCCGAGCTCGGCCTGAACCCCCAGCAGGTCGAATCCCTCCGGAAGCTCCAGACCGACACGATGCGGGCGGCCATCCAGCGGCGGGCCGACATGCAGATCGCCGGGCTGGATCTCATGACCCTCCGCCGTGCCGACCCCGTGGACATGGCCAAGGTCGAAGCGAAAATCCGTGACATGGAAAAGATGCGGGCGGACGGCAAGATCGCGCGGCTCCGGGCCGACGAGCAGGGCAAGGCCCAGCTCACCGCCGACCAGCGCGCGAAGCTCAAGAGCCTCATGATGGCGCGCATGCAGCAGTGGCGTGAGCGGCAGCAGCAGCGCTCGGACTCCGACGGCACGCCCGCGCCGCCGGCGGTGCACGAAGAACGCAGCTGATCGATCGCGCTCGGACCTGAGTCACCTCGCGGCAGGGCCTCTGGCCCTGCCGCGGCCGTTCGGCTACGATGAGACCGCCCTGCCGGCCGATGGGGGCCCGGCGCGGCGCGCGCCTCTTCTACGTCGAAAGGAGCCGAGCGTGATCTACGAGATCCGGACGTATCGCATCACTCCGGGAAGCCTCGCCGAGGTCGAGAAGCGATTCGGCGAGGGCTACGAGCACCGCAAGAAGTACTCCGAGCTGACCGCCTTCTGGCACACCGAGATCGGGCCTCTCAACGAGATCATCCACGTCTGGGGCTATCGCGATCTTGCCGAGCGCGCGCGCATCCGTGGTGAGGCGGCGAAGGACTCCAACTGGCCGCCGAAGATCTCGGAGTTCATCCAGACGATGAAGTCCGAGATCGTGACGCCGTTCCCCTTCGTGCCCGAGGTGCAGCCCGGCAAGATGGGCCCGTTCTTCGAGATCCGCTACTACACGCTCAAGGCCGGCATGCTCCCCGACACCGCCAAGGGCTGGGAAGGTGCCTTGCCCGAGCGCATCAAGATGTCGCCGGTGGTGCTCGCGGGCGGCGTCGAGCTCGGCACCGCGAACGGCTTCGTGCACATCTGGGCCTACTCGAGCCTCGATCAGCGGATGCAGATTCGCGAGGAGGCGCGGAAGAAGGGCGTGTGGCCTCCGCCGGGCGGCGGAGGGCGGCTCATCACCCAGGAAACGAAGATCGTGATGCCGTCGGCGTTCTCGCCGCTCAAGTAGGGTCCCTTCACGTCGCGCTCGGCGGCGCTGCGAAGGGCAGCGCCGCCGACCGTCCCTCCTCCGCTGGAAAGCCTGAAGTCCGCAGATGCCTGACTTGCCCAGGCCTCTATGGGTGATTATCCACACGGCACTGTCGGTGATCATTACAGTTTCGGGACTGGATCATTTCTGTCGGGCCGTAAGTAATTAAAATATAAGAATTCGACGACATGGTATGGAACCTGAAGTGCATGTTCTGCAGGTGTCCGTTGGACCGCGTTCATGAGACGGGCGGCCGGGGAGGTTCGAGATGATCGTCGACTGGTCCAAGAAGCTGCTGGCCGTGGCCGGTACTCTCGGAGTCTCGCTCACGCTAGTAGCGAGCGCGCAGGCCTTCACCTTCACCCAAGTGGGTGGCTTCGTGCGCGGTACCGAGACAAGCAGCCCCGGCCCTTCGGCACTCGACGGCATCCAGTTCTTCGGCCCGGCGGTTTCGACGACCGACGGCTCGGCGGGGCTTCCCGGCGGCCTCAACACCTACAGCATCATCGCCTGGGGCCGGGGCTCTGACGCGGGTGTCATCCCGAATCTCTCCCTCGCCCCGTCCTTCACGGCGATTCCCGGGAGCGGTCCCAACTCCGACAAGAGCGCGCTCCAGTTCATCGGTCATGGCGGCTCCATCAATGTCGGCGAGACCGTGGTGGTGAGCGAGATCTTCCACCGGAACCAGGCCATCACCGCGCCCGACCTCCAGCACGTGGACATCTTCTCCGTGCTCAGCCTCTTCGATGGCGTGACCCCCGTAGTTGTGAGCAAGGACAATGTCCCGGTAGAGTTCCACGAGACGCCAAACACGGCGCCGTGCGACCCGACCAAGCAGATCTCAGGCACGGCCTGCGACGACTTCTTCACGTTCCCGCTCGGCACGTTCGCGAGCCTGCACTTCACGGCGGGGGGCGAGTCCTTCACGCTGAGCTTCTCGACGAGCTGCGATACGAGCGACACGAGCCTCGCCCGCTGCGACATCCCCAGCCCGGACGACCTCAGCGAGGGCCAGATCATCACCGCCGAGGGCCGGATCAATCATCTCCTCGTGCTGATGACGCTGACTCAGGACGTCGTCGAGGTGCCGGCCCCGCCGGCCCTCCTCCTGGTGGGTCTGGGCGTGGCGCTGGCGCGGCGACGGCGGGCGGCCTAGGCCTCTCCGAGCCCCCAGCTCCGGATTCGACGCGGCACGACTCGGAACATCACCCGGTTGGCGGGCATCGAATAGCCGCCCCAGTACTGGGCGAGATCGGGGTCGTAGCGCTTCAGGAACCGCTCCACCAGCCGCCGACGCTCCTCGCCCTCGGGCAGGAACAGGGCCCGGCCCTGCACCGCCACCCCGCGGGCGTCACCGCGCGTGCCCGCCTCGGCGAGGACGCAGACCCGGGGATCGCGCTGCAGGTTCCGCACCTTGCCGAGCCCGTCGACGCTGATCATCACGATGCTGTCCGGCTCGGGCAGGAGCCACATCGCCATGGCGAGCGGCGAGCCGTCGGGCTGTGTGGTGGCGAGCGTCACCACCTCCTTGCTTTCCAGGAAGGCGCGGGCGGCAGGACTGAAGACCACCGCGCTCACGTGGGCAGCCCGAAGAGCGAGGTCATGCGAGCGGTCCCCTGCATCGCCAGCATCTCCTCGTCCGGCGGACGACCGGCATAGCGGCCCGCCGCCTCCAGTAGGGTGGGGAGCAGCGAGAGGTCGCCGGCGGTGTTGATGAACGCGCCGGGGACCCCCATCGCCCAGTGGATGGCCCGCGCGATGTCCGCGGGACGCTCGAGCGGCTGATACCAGGTCGCGTGCGTGCGCTCGGTGGTGGCCCACGGGCCGCGCGCGATGGTCTTGATCATCTGCACCGCCACGTTCCGCTCGCGGCAGATCGCCATGACTTCTTCCACGCTCTGCCGGTAGCGCTCGTTCTGCGCCATGAAGTAGTTCCAGGGGAGGAGGATCGAGTCGAAGTCGAAGCGGGCGAGGCTGCGCCGATGCATGGCGGGGATGGTCCAGCCGTGACCGGTGACGCCGATGAAGCGCACGAGCCCCTGCGTGCGCGCGTCCACCAGAGCCTCGAGGGCGCCGCCCGACCCCATCGCCTGGTCCCAGTCGTCGGGATGCCCGAGCGAGTGGAGCTGGATCAGGTCCACGTGGTCGACGCGGAGGCGCTCAAGCGAGCGGTGGAGATCCTCGCGCGCGGCGGCCGCGGTGCGGCTGCCCGTCTTCGTGGCCAGGAAGAAGTCCTTGCGGTGCCGGGGCATCCACGGTCCGATGCGCAGCTCCGAGTCACCGTAGCGCGAGGCGGTATCGATGTGGTTGACGCCGTGGCGGAGCAGCAGCTCGAGGGCGCGATCGGCGTCGGCCTGGCTGACCTGTGCGAGGGCGGCGGCGCCGAACAGGGTGACGGTGCTGCGGTGGCCGGTGCGCCCGAACGGACGTTGATCGATCATGAGGCACCTCCTCGGCCTGGAGGATACCGCAGGCGGGCCGGGCGCGGCCGCCCGTGCGCGGGCTGGCGCTCCGCGCTATGATCGGGCCCGTGCGCTGGATCGCGTGGCCGTGTGTGACTCTCGTGATGGTGCTGGTCAATGTCGCCTTCGCCCAGACGACCGTCCGCGTCCGCGGCGCCGTGGTCGATCTCACCGGCCAGATCCTCACCGTGAAATCCCGCGAGGGCACCACCGTCCCCGTGCGCCTCGCCGATAACTACGCGCTGATGGAGGTCAAGAAGGCGAAGCTCACCGACGTGAAGGTCGGTGACTACGTCGGCACCGCGGCGCTACGCCGCGCCGACGGCAGCTTCCGCGCGCAGGAGGTCCTGATCTTCCCCGTCTTCGCGCGCGGCAGCGCCGAGGGCCACAGTCCCTGGGATCTCACCCCCGACAGCACCATGACCAACGCCACCGTGGCCCAGGTCGAGGCCAAGGGCGACGGGCGCACGCTCACGCTCAAGTACAAGGGAGGGGAGGCCGTCGTCCACGTCCCGGCTGCGGCCCCCGTGGTGACCTTCGGCATCGGCCACATCTCCCAGCTCGTTCCGGGCGCCCATATCTTCATCCAGGGAACCCGCTTGCCGGACGGCACCATCACCACGACCAGCGTGCTGGTGGGCCGCGACAAGCTGGTCCCGCCGATGTGAGGCCATCCGGCCCCCAAAAGGAGCGCGCATGTCTCTGACCCCACGCCGTCGCGAGCACGTCACGGTCACTCGACGCGATTTCCTGCGCTGGAGCGCGCTGGCCTCGGGCGGCCTCACCGCACCGTGGGCCGTCCGCACCGCCGGCGCGCAGACCGCGCCGAAGCGGGGCGGGACCCTCCGCGTCGGCTTCTACATCGAGGCGGCGACGATGGATCCGCACCTGTCCGGCAGCAAGATCGACCGGCAGATCTACCACAACATCTACGAGCCGCTCCTCACCCTGGACACGAACCTCGGCATCAAGCCCGGGCTCGCCGAGTCGTGGCAGCTGGTGGACGCGAAGACCCTCGTGTTCAAGCTGCGGCGCGGCGTGAGGTTCCACGACGGCACCGACTTCAATGCGGAGGCGGCGAAGTTCAACTTCAACCGCATGAAGACGGAGCCCAAGTCGGTGCGCAAGGGCGAGACCGCGAGCATCGACACCGTGGACGTCGTCGACGCCTACACGATTCGCATGAACCTCAAGCGTCCGGATGCCGCGCTTCCCGCCACACTGACGGACCGCGCGGGGATGATGGTGTCGCCCAAGGCGATAGGGGAGCGCGGCGCGGAGCTGGAGCGGAACGCCACCGGCGCGGGCACCGGCCCCTTCCAGTTCGTCGAGTGGGTCAAAGACGACCACCTGTCGATCAAGAGAAATGACAACTACTGGAACAAGCAGGGGGGCCCCTATCTCGACCAGATCCGCTACCGGCCCATCCCCGACGACACCGTCAAGCTCCAGAGCCTCCAGGCGGGCGAGATCCACGTGATGGACTACGTGCAGCCTCGAGACGTCGCCGCGGTGAAGGCGGACAAGAACGTGGTGGTGCTGGACGTGCCGTCGCTCGCCGACTTCGCCTATCAGCTCAATCACATCCGGCCGCCCTTCGACGTGAAGGCGCTCCGTCAGGCGGTGGCGCTGAGCCTCGACCTCGAGCAGATCGTCAAGGGCGTGTGGCTGAACGTGGGGGTGCCCGCCAACGGGCCCATCCCGCCCACGAGCTGGGCGTACGACCGGTCGATTTCGTTCATCAAGCGGGATCTCGCGAGAGCCAAGGCCAAGCTCGCCGAAGGTGGCAAGCCCGGCGGCTTCACGTTCACCATGACCACCAACAACATCCCCATCAACGTGCAGGAGGCGGAAGTCATCCAGGCGCAGCTCGCCGAGGCCGGCATCACCATGAAGATCAAGCTGGTGGACTCGGCGACCCTCCTGTCCGACGGCAACTCGAAGAGCTTCGAGATGATCAGCTACCAGTGGAGTGGGCGCCCCGACCCCGACGGCAACACGTACCAGTTCTTCCGCACCACGCCGGGGACCTCGCTCAACTGGTCCGGCATCTCCAACAAGGAGATCGACGCCATCCTCGACAAGTCGCGGGAGGCGTCGAGCCAGGCCGAGCGCAAGCGGCTTTTCAGCCAGCTCACCCGGCTCCTCCAGGAGGAGCTGCCGATGGTGTTCATCGTCCACCCCATCGAGCCGAAGGCGTTCTCGCCGCGGGTCCAGAACTACGACCCGGTTCCCGATGGCATGATGCGCTTCAAGGACGTCTGGCTGAAGTAGCGCGCGCTCCCACGTGGGCCGCCTCGTCGTGCGCCGCCTGCTGGCGACGATCCCGGTGCTCCTCCTCGTCAGCGGCGGCGTCTTCCTGCTCATTCACCTCACGCCGGGCGATCCCATCGACGCCATGATGGCGGAGTCGGTGGACGCGACCGTGAAGGAGAATCTCCGGCGCGAGTTGGGGCTGGACCGGCCGCTCTACCTCCAGTACGTGAGCTGGATGGGCCGCGTGCTGCAGGGCGACCTCGGCCGCTCCATCCGCAATCGCGAGCCGGTGATCGAGAACGTGGGCCGCCGCATCCGGCCGAGCCTGCAGCTCGCCGGCCTCGCCATGACCATCTCGCTCCTGATCGCGGTGCCGGTGGGCGTGCTGTCCGCGGCGCGCCGGAACGGGCCGGTGGACCGTGCCGGCGCAACCTTCGCCCTCTTCGGCATCTGCATGCCGAATTTCCTACTCGCCCTCCTCCTGATCTTCCTCTTCGGGGTGAGGCTGCGCTGGCTGCCCATCTCGGGCTACGTCGATCCGCTGGAGGAACCGTGGGACGGGCTCCGCTCGCTCGTGCTGCCGGCGGTGACGCTGGGGCTCGCCCTCGCCGCGGTGGTCACCCGGACCCTCCGGGCGAGCATGCTCGAGGCCCTTGCGGAAGACTACGTCCGCACCGCGCGGGCCAAGGGACTCTCGGAGGGCGCGGTCATCCGGAGCCACGTCCTCAAGAACGCGCTGATCCCGGTGGTCACGGTGCTGGGCCTCCAGCTCGGCACCCTGATCGGCGGCGCGGTGATCACGGAGTACGTGTTCGCGCTGCCCGGCGTGGGCCGCCTCGTCGTCGACGCGGTGTTCGCCCGCGATTATCCCCTCGTGCAGGGCGTTGTTTTGCTGATCGCGGTGGGCTTCATCCTGAGCAATCTCGCGGTGGATCTCCTCTATGGCTGGATCGACCCCCGGATCCGGCCTCGCTGAGGGCGCGACGGCGCGCGTCCCCGCCGCGGCGCCGGTGACCTCGCCGCGGTGGCGCGCGCTGCGGCGCGCGGCGGGCGCGCGGCTGGCGCCATTCGGTGTCGCCGTCCTGCTGGCCGCGCTCGTGGTGGCGATCTTCGCGCCGACGATCTCGCCGCACGATCCCCTCAAGCAGGATCTCGGCCACACGCTTGCCCCCCCGAGCCGGGCCCACCTCCTCGGCACCGACAATGTCGGTCGCGACGTGCTCGCCCGCATGATCTGGGGCACGCGGGTGTCGCTGGTGGCCGGCTTCGTCTCTGTGGCCATCGCGATGACGGTGGGCGGCGTGCTGGGTCTCGTCGCCGGCTACGCCGGCGGCCGCGCCGACGGGCTCGTCATGCGCTGCATGGACGCCGTGCTGTCATTTCCCCCGCTCGTGCTCGCCCTCGCCCTCGGCGCGGTGCTGGGCGCGGGACTCACCGGCGTGGTCATCGCCCTCGGGGTCGTCTACACGCCGACCTTCGCGCGGCTCATGCGCGGCCAGGTTCTCAGCATCACCGCGCGCGAGTACGTCCATGCCGCGCGCGCGCTCGGGGCGACGGGCTGGCGCATCGCGGTGACCCACGTGCTGCCGAACGCGCTGGCCCCCATCGTGGTGCAGGCGTCACTGAGCGTGGCGTTCGCAATCCTCGCCGAGGCCTCGCTCTCCTTCCTGGGGCTCGGCATTCAGCCGCCGGCCGCGTCGTGGGGGAGCATGATCAATGCCGGGCGCGGCTATCTCCAGCAGGCGCCCTGGATCGCGTTCGGGCCGGGCGCGGCGCTGTTCCTCACGGTGGTGGGGCTGAACTTCGTCGGCGACGCCGTGCGCGACGCCCTCGACCCGCGCCTGCTCGATTGAAGGTCAGCGGCGGGCGCGGCTCAGGTCGCGCACCTTCGCGATGAAGGCGTCGGCCTCGAAGGGCTTGGCGAGGAAGTCCGCCTCCTCGCCCTCGATGGCCTCGCGCGCGCTGCCCTCGTCCACGATGCCCGACACGTAGAGCACGCGCACCCCGGGACGCAGCTTGGTGAACCGCTGGGCGAGCTGCCGCCCGTTCATGCCCGCCATCATCATGTCCGTGACCAGGAGGTCGATCTGGGCCGCCTGGGCACCTGCTTGATCCAGCGCCGCCTGGCCGCTCTCCGCCTCGATCACGCGGAAGCCGGCGGGGCGCAGGATGTTGGCCGCGACGAAGAGAAAGCTCGGATCGTCGTCCACCAGGAGCACGGTGCCCACTGCCGCGCCGGCCGGAGGATCGGGCTCGCGCTTGACCATGGGCGGCGCGGCGACCGCGGGCTCCGGCGCGGGGCGCTCGACCACGGGCGCGGGCGGCGGCGGTGCCGTCGGGCGTGGCGGCGCGGTGGGGGCGGGCGCCGGCTTCGGCGGTGCGGGTGGCGCGGCGGGGGCGGCAGCCGGCTTCGGCGGTGCGGGCGGTGGGGCGGGGGCGGCAGCCGGCCTCGGCGGTGCGGGTGGTGCGGCCGCCGGCGGCGTGGGGCGGGGCGCGGGCGGCGCCGCGGGCGCCAGAGATGGGGCGGCGGAAACGGGCGGCGGCGCGGCAGGGGCGGGCGCCGCGGCGGTCTGCGTGGCCTGGCGGCGCGCCAGTTCGAGCTCTCTGCGCGCACGCTCCAGCTCGGCGCGGCTCTCGCGCATCGCGCTCTCGTGCTGCTTCTGGCGCTCGGCGGCGGTGGTGGCGGCGGTGCGCGCACGCTCATCGGTCTCGCGCTGCTTCGCGCTGGCCTGCACGAGGTCGTCGCGGAGCCGCTCGACCTCCGCCTGCAGGCTGCTCATGCGAGTGTCGCGCACGTTCGCGGCGGCCCGGAGCCTGCCGGCCTCGGCGGCGGCCCCGCTGCGCGCCCAGAAGATCAGGCCGATGCCGATGGCGCCGACCGCCGCGACGGCCCCGAGCGCCATCATGTCCTGGCTTCCGTCGTAGACGAGGAAGCCGATCCCGAGAGTGGTGACGATGGCCATGACGAGTGCGGGCATGGGGCGCGCGGCCTCCCTGTCGATGCGCGTGATCGCAGCGAGCCACGTTAGCGCCCTCGCTGCGGAAGGTCAAGAATTGGCGGCGCCCGGTTGGGGTAGAATGCCCCCGGCGAATGATCACCTCGTGCCTGCTCATGTTCGTGCTCATCCCCGCTTCCATCGGACTCGCGACCACCCTCTGGCACTGGGTGCCGCCGCTCGATCTGCTGCTGCGCCGCCCCGTCCCCCCTCCCACGCTGCGGTTCGGCGTCGACACCTTCGCGTTCCGGAACGACAGCCGCATCCACCACCGGGGCAAGCCGGACCTCTACGCGAACTGGTGCTTCGTGATGGCGCGGGCGGTGGTGCAGTTCGAGCGCTTCGCGCGCTTCGAGCCGGCCCTGCCGCGCCTGGCCCCCGAGGCCTACACGGAGCGGGTGCGGCGCATCACCCGGCGCGCACCCTGGCTCGCGCCCCTGCCGGCGGACGCGCGCGTGGTGATCCCGGGCTTCGCGTGCCTGCACGACCTCACGCGCGAGCTGGAAGGCGCCGTCAAGGCCGGCCTCTCCCGACGCTTCTGGAGCATGGTCCGCGTCTCGAACTGGCGCATCGTCTATCCGCATCCCCGCGTGCACCAGGCGCGGGTCGCCGCGGAGATCGTGAGCGAGCTCCAGGCGGGGCGCCCCACCCAGCTCTTCATCTCGGACTTTCCCCGCGTGGGGCTCAACCACTCCGTCCTCGCCTACGCCTACGAGGATCTCGGTGACACCGTGGAGCTCACCGTCTACGACCCCAACGATCCCACCGCTCCCGGCGTGATTCGCTTCGACCTGGAGGACTGCCGCTTCCGTCCCGCGCCCCTGTGCGGCGTGAACGTGCCCCACTTCCGCGCGTTCCGGCAGTACTGCTCACCCCTCATCTGATCCCGCGGCGCGAAAGGACCTCGACATGGGCTCACTCGACGGCAAGGTGGCGCTGGTGACGGGCGCGGGACGGCTACGGGGGATCGGGCGGGCGAGCGCGCTCGCCCTCGCCGGGCTGGGCGCCGATGTGGTGGTGACGGGTACCGGCCGCGATCCCGCCACGTACCCCGAGGACGAGAAGAAGATCGGCTGGCGCGACGTCGAGAGCACCGCGGAGCAAATCCGCGGGGCGGGCCGCCGCGCGCTCACCTTCGTGGGCGACGTGAGCCGGGCTGACACCATCCAGCGACTGGTCCAGTCGACGGTCGATGCGTTCGGGCGCATCGACATCCTCGTGAACAACGCCGCCTATCCGCGCGGGAACGACCGCGTGCCGCTCCCGGACCTCGATGAGACGATCTGGCGAAAAGTCCTCGACATCAAGCTTACCGGCGCCTTCCTCGCGTGCAAGCAGATCGTGCCCCTGATGGTGAAGCAGAAGTGGGGGCGCATCGTGAACATCTCCTCCATCGCGGGCAAGCGGGGGAGCCCCCACACCGCCGCCTACAACGCGGCCAATTTCGGAATCCAGGGCCTCACCCAGTCGCTCGCCCAGGAGATCGCCCGCCACGGCATCACGGTGAACGCGGTGTGCCCTGGCACCATCGCCACCGCGCGCATGGACGTGCTGGGCCGGGGCGAGGGCTGGCACAAGCACCTCGAGCGGATCCCGGTAGGGCGTGCCGCCACCGACGAAGAAGTCGCGGGGCTCGTGGCCTTCCTCTGCTCGCCCGCCGGCGCGTTCATCAACGGCCAGTCCATCAACATCTGCGGCGGCGTGGTCATGTGGTGAGCCGGACGCCCTCGCCCGCGGCATCTGGACAGCCGCGGGCGGGAGACTTAGAGTAGTCGAGCCGCGTCGTCATCCCCGATTCGCAAAGGAGCAGGAGCATGCCAGGCAAGTTCAAGGTCGTCGTCCAGAAGCCCGCCGGCGGGATCACCTACGACCTCGCCGATTCCACGTACAGCATCGAGCGCGAGGCGCTCGAGCCCATCGGGGCGGAGATCGTCGAAGTGCCCGCGAAGACCGAGGAAGAGTTCATCGCGGCCGCGCACGACGCCGACGCGGTCATCGCGCGCAACCGCCGCATCAGCGCCGCCATCATCAAGGCGCTCCGGAACTGCAAGGTGATCGGGCTCGGCAGCGTGGGGGCGGACACCGTGGACGTGGACGCTGCCACCGAGGCCGGCATCGTGGTCACCAACGTGCCCGACGTGTTCATCGACGAGGTGGCCGATCACACCATGGCCATGTTCCTCGCCGCCCACCGGCGCCTCCGCCTCATGCACCAGCTCACGGTGGACGCCAAGTGGGCGGAGGGCCGGCCCTACTTCAAGGACATCCCGCGCCTCTACGGCCAGACCATCGGCCTCATCTCCTTCGGCAACGTGGCCAAGGCGGTGGCCCGCC